>NZ_JBFUJE010000356.1:0-4043 GCF_056401535.1 Luteibacter sp. P4_E6
TCCACTTGCCGTCGACCGTGACGAAATCGACCTCACGCTCGGTGAGAACGGTGAGGCCGTGACCGTCGTGCCGATTCCAGGCATCGATGAAAGCCTGGGGTAGTGCCGTGAGAGCGGCTTCGTCGTTGCCGGACTGGGCCTGCGCCAGCGACGGTCCGAGCAACAGGATGAGCAGGAGCAGGAAGGTCTTCATGCGTCGCACCGGACGGGGATGACTCGTCAAGCGTGCTACGGGAAGAGCCTCCAGACCATTCCCCGAAGGGCGTATGCCTCCCGCGCCCCCAGTGCGTAACGCCAGGGTTACAGCACCAGTGGTCGGTCGGGCAGCTCGTTTTCGCGCGAACGACCGTCGGCAGGGAAATGCCGGGTCAGTAACGCACCGGCGTCGGCGACGCCGATCTGCACGCCTTCGCGAAAACGGCCCTGGGCGAACGCGTCGCGCATATGGACGGTGATGGCTTCCCATTCCGCCTGCGTGACGGCCCGCGCGATGCCGCGGTCCGCGATGATTTCGATGCGATGCTCGGCAAGCAACACGTACAGCAAGACACCACAGTTATCTTCAGTGTCCCAGACGCGCAGATGAGCGAACAGCATCGCCGCGCGGTCGCGGGCCGTGACGCCAGACGCGACAGCGGAGAACGGCAGGCGCGATTCGATCGCGACGCGTAATTCGCCCCGGTGTGTGGTTTCTCCCGACGAAACCGTGCCCGCAATCGCGTCGAGGGTGTCCGACCCGAACTGCCGACCCATCTGGAACCAGGCACCGAACAGATTGGCGACGATCCGTTGCATGTCCATCAATAGCTCCCCGACGCGCCGCCACCACCGAAGCTGCCGCCGCCTCCGCTGAAGCCGCCGCCTCCCCCACCGCCACCGAAGCCGCCACCACCAAAACCGCCACCGCCGCCGAAGCCACCAAAGCCGCCCCAGCCACCGCCACCGATGGAGCGGCCCGCACCACCCGGAATCGCCATGAACAGGGCGCCAGCGACGAGGCCGATAACCCCGCCAAACACCGAGCTCATGATCAGCCACGCCAGTCCGCCCGTGACGGCACCACCGATGGGCATACGCGCCCACAGCGGTGCACGGCCGAGGATGCCGCGAAGGAAAAGCACGCCGAAGATCAGCGGCAGGAACAGGTTGCCACCGCCGTGTCGGCGCTCATGGGCTTCGTCGGGATTGACCGGTGGCGGCAGGGCTTCGCCATCGACGATCTGGGTGATCGCCGTCAGCGCGTCGTTGATGCCGCCGTAGTAGTCGTTAGTGCGCAGCTTGGGAGCCATGTACTCGCGGATGATCCGTGAGGCGATCGCGTCGGGGAGCGCACCTTCGAGGCCGTAGCCCGTCTCGATGCGGACCCGGCGGTCGTCCTTGGCGACCAGCAGAAGGACGCCGTCGTCCGGCCCCTTGCGGCCGATCTTGTTGGCCTCGGCGACCTTGAGCGAATAGCCCTCGAGGTCGTCCGGCTGCGTCGTGGGCACCATCAGCACGACCACCTGGGCGCCCTTGCGCTTTTCCAGGTCGGCCAGCCGGGTATCCAGCTGGTTGACCTGGTCGGCGCTTAGCGTACCGGTGAGGTCGGTGACGTGCCGCTGCAGCGTCGGCACGGCGGCGTCGCCTTCCGCCAGCGCCGCCAGGGGCGGCACCAACAGGGCGACGGCGAGCAGCAGCCGCGCCGCGAACCGGAACATCAGCGGCTGGCCGAGGAAGCCGGTGCCGGAGCCTGGGCCGGAGCCGGCGTGGAGCCGAAGTCCACGGTCGGCGCGGTGGAAATCGCCTTCTCGTTCTCGACGCTGAAGTTCGGCTTCACCTTGTAGCCCATGACCTTGGCGGTCAGGTTGTTCGGGAAGGAGCGAATCAGCGTGTTGTAGGACTGGATGGCCGCGACATAGCGATTGCGCGCCACGGTGATGCGGTTCTCGGTGCCCTCGAGCTGGGCCTGCAGGTCGCGGAAGGAGCCGTCTGCCTTGAGCTGGGGGTAGTTCTCGCTGACCACCATCAGGCGCGAGAGCGCGCCGGACAGCTGGCCCTGGGCCGCCTGGAACTTGGCCAGGGCCTCGGGATCGTTGGCGAGCTCCGGGGTGATCTGGGTCTGGCCGACCTTCGCACGAGCGTTGGTGACCTCGGTAAGCACGCGTTCTTCGTGCTGGGCGTAGCCCTTCACGGTGTTGACCAGGTTCGGGACCAGGTCGGCGCGGCGCTGGTACTGGTTCAGCACTTCAGACCAGGCAGCCTTGACGGATTCGTCCTCGCGCTGGATGGCGTTGTAGCCACAGCCGGACAGGAACCCGGCAAGCAGGACGAGGGCAAAAGCACGGACGAGTGTCTTCATGGCGGCGATTCCTTGGGGTGCGGGGGACAAGTTAACCCAAAGCTTGAACGTTCGCAGGAAATCGCAGCAAGAGCATCGCCGGCAAAGCCGGCTCCCACAAAGAACCGGCAGTCACCGGAACCGACGAGGTCAGTGGGTGTAGTGGGGGATCAGGATCAGGGCCCAGCTCACGCCGATCATCAGCAGGAGGAAAAACACCGCGGCGGAGCCCATGTCCTTGGCCCGGCCGGCCAGTTCGTGGAATTCGGGGCTGACCAGATCGACCACGGCCTCGATAGCCGAGTTCAGCAGTTCGGCGGCGAGGACGAGGATGGGAAAGGTGACCAGCAGGATCTTTTCGACCCCGCCCTGACCCAGCCAGAAGCCGAGGGGAACCAGGATCACGGCAAGATAAACCTCAAGCCGGAACGAGGCCTCGTGCTGGTAGCAGGCTTTCAGGCCCTTCATGGACCACTGGAACGCCGAAAAAACCTGTCGCGGCCCGCGCGGAATCGTGGAAGCCATAGGTGATCAGGTCGCCGAAGCGGACAAAAAGGAGGGATTCGGGACCATGGCTTCGGGCTGGATAGGGCGGGAGGCCTCATATGATGCCATAGCCCGCCTTCGAAGCCGCCCAGACCCCATCACGTGGCGTATCGCCGCGCCCCTCTGGCGCTGCAGCACAACCCGGTGGAACATTTGTATTACGCTTGAACGGTTGTGACTTCGTTCAGGGTCACGGCGACGGGAGCCGGCTCGAATCGCCCGGCTCGCTGTTTCCAATGCTTCCGGAAAATACATGGCAATCCAGAACCCGCCCGTTTCACAGACCAAGTCTTTCAGCACGGTCTTCCTCATCGAAATGTGGGAGCGCTTCGGCTTCTACGGCATGCAGGTGCTGATGGTCACCTACATGGTGAAGAAGCTCGGCTTTGCCGACATCGACGCCAACCTTGTCTGGGGCGCCGCTTCTGCCCTGATCTACGCCACCCCGGCCATCGGCGGCTGGATCGGCGACAAATTCCTCGGTACGCGTCGCACGATGCTTACCGGTGCCGTGGTCCTCATGGTTGGCTATGCGCTGCTCTGGATCCCGACCAACAACGCCCACTTCCTGTACCTCGCACTCGGCGTGATCATCCTCGGCAACGGCATGTTCAAGCCGAACGCCGGCAATCTCGTGCGCAAGATCTACGAGGGTGACGAAGTACGCATCGATAGTGCGTTCACCATCTACTACATGGCGGTGAACATCGGCTCCACCGTGTCGATGATCCTCACGCCCTGGATCCGCGACGCCGTGGGCAGGAACTACGGTGACGCACTCGGCTGGCATACGGCATTCGGCGTCTGCTCCATCGGCCTGATCCTCGGCCTGGTCAACTATTACTTCATGCGCCGCACGCTGGCCCATGTCGGCTCGACGCCGGACGAACATCCGCCCGTGCTGAAGAACGTGCTCGGCATCATCGTCGCCGGCGCGGCCATCATCGGCGCCTCGGCTTACATCCTGCAGAACCAGGGCGTCGCCCAGGCGTGTGTTTACGCTGCCGGCGTGGCGATCCTGCTGATCTTCGTTCACCTCATCCGCTCCAGCGGGAAGGGCGAGCGCGCCGGCCTCATCGCCGCGCTGGTGCTGACGATCCAGACGATCTTCTTCTTCATCTTCTACCAGCAGATGTCGACCTCGCTGAATCTGTTTGCACAGCGCAACGTCGACCTGCAG
>NZ_JBFUJE010000357.1:0-4002 GCF_056401535.1 Luteibacter sp. P4_E6
GCCTATACTCCGGAACATATTCGGATGAGGGAGTGCAAGGGATGGGAAGCGTCGTTGCGTTGGTTGTTGTCATCGTCGTCGTGATCGTGCTGGCCAAGCTGATCCGTATCGTGCCCCAGGGCTACGAGTGGACGGTGGAGCTGTTCGGCAAGTACACGGGCACCCTCTCGCCGGGCCTGCATTTCCTCATTCCGTTCGTCTATGCGATCGGTCGCAAGATGAATATGATGGAGCAGGTGCTCGAAGTCCCTTCGCAGGACGTCATCACCAAGGACAACGCGGTCGTACGTGTCGACGGCGTGGTCTTCTACCAGATCCTCGATGCCGCCAAGGCCGCTTACGAGGTCGCCAACCTCGAAGGTGCGGCGCTGGCGCTGATCATGACCAACATCCGTACGGTGCTTGGCTCGATGGATCTCGACGAGAGCCTCAGCCAGCGTGACGCGATCAATGCCAAGCTGCTCGGCGTGATCGATGAAGCGACCCACCCGTGGGGCGTCAAGGTCACCCGTATCGAGATCAAGGACATCTCGCCGCCGCGCGACCTTGTCGACGCGATGGCACGGCAGATGAAGGCCGAGCGCGAGAAGCGCGCCAACATCCTCGACGCCGAAGGTTATCGCCAGGCGGCCATCCTCAAGGCCGAAGGCGAGAAGCAGTCGGCCATCCTCTCCGCCGAAGGCAAAAAGGAAGCCGCCTTCCGCGAAGCCGAGGCACGCGAGCGCCTTGCCGAGGCCGAGGCGAAAGCCACCACGATGGTCTCCAACGCGATCGCTGGCGGCAGCGTCAACGCGCTCAATTATTTCGTCGCCAACAACTACGTCGACGCGCTGAAGGAAATGGCAAGGTCGCCGAACCAGAAGATGCTCCTGCTGCCGATGGAATCGGCCGGCATTCTCGGCTCGCTCGCCGGTATTGCCGAGCTGGCCAAGGATTCCCTTAACGCCCAGCGCGCTCCGGCCGAGCCCGTCGCCGGCGGCCCCCGCGCGCCGCTGCCGCCGCGTTGATGCCATGACCGAACTGGCCCTGCACTACTTCTGGTGGGTCGCCGCGCTGGTGCTGATCGGCGGCGAAGTCATGCTTCCCGGTTACTTCATGCTGTGGATCGGTATCGCCGCCGCCGTCATGGGCGGGCTGGTCGCCGTGCTCCCCGACATGGGAGCGATCACGCAGGCTGTCGTCTTCGGCGTGCTCGCTTTCGTCTCCTGCTTCGCCTACTGGAAGTTCGTCCGTCCACGCCTGGAGCGGATCGTGCCGGTCGGCAACGAGCGCCTGAATCGTCGTGGCGACCAGCTGATCGGGCAACGCTTTTCGCTGTGCGAGCCCATCGTCAACGGGCGCGGCAAGGCCCGCGTCGGTGATGGCATGTGGCTGGTCGTCGGTCCCGATCTTCCGTTGGGCGCGACGATCGAGGTCGTCGGTATCGACGGCACCACCCTGCGCGTGAAGGCGGTGGACGTTGCCTGAGGCCGTGCCGCTGAGCGTTCCGGTGAGCTTCGCCACCACGGCGATCAACACCCGCATCGCTTTCCTGACCGAACTCGCCCGTCGCCTGCATCAGTACGGAACCACCGCGCCTCGCCTGGAGACGGCGATCGCGCGGTCGGCCCAGCGCCTTGGTCTTTCCGCCGAGGTCTGGTCGAGTCCCACCGCCATCATCGTGTCCTTCGCCGATCTGGGGCAGGGCGACGATGGCGTGGCCCAGGTGACCCAGGTGATGCGCCTGCCACCGGGCGATGTGAACCTGGCACGCCTGTGYGAGGCCGACCGCATTGCGGACTCGGTGATCGACGGCCAGATGGAACTGCGCGAAGGCTTTCATCTACTGCGCAAGCTCGGCGCGCCGGAGACCTTCCTGGCCCAGCTCGGCGTCATCGCGAGCTACGGGCTGTGCGCGGCCAGCGTCGTCGCCCYGTTGTTGCATAGCTCCTGGCCCGACCTGATCACCGCCGGTGTCATCGGCGTGCTGATTGGCCTGATCACGGTCGCCTCGGGCAGTCGGCCGCGTCTGGCGGCCGCCAGCGAAGCGATCAGCGCCATGGTGGCGACGGTCATCGCCACGGTCGTCAGTGCGTATGTCGTGCCACTGGCCTTGAAGTCGGTGATCCTCGGCAGCCTGATCGTCCTGTTGCCGGGCATGGCACTGACGACGGCGGTGCGCGAGATATCCAGCCAGCATCTGGTCGCCGGCGTCGCCCGCATGGGCGGCGCGATAGCGACCCTGCTCAAGCTCACCTTCGGCACCGTGGCGGCCAGCCAGCTCTGCGAAGCCGTGGGTATCATTCCGCGCAGCTATGCCCTGCCACCTTTGCCGGCCTGGGCGGACTGGCCATCGCTGCTCCTGGGTGCCTTCTCGTTCGCTATTCTTTTTCGTGCCGCGAAGCGCGACTGGCTGGTCGTGATGGGTTCGGTGGTACTGGGCTACCTGGCCACGCGATGGGGAGGCAGCATCTCCGGTTCACTGCCGGGCGCGCCCTTCGGTGTATTCGTCGGCGGACTGTTGCTTGGCTCGCTGAGCAACGTGTACGCCCGTTATGCGCAGCAACCCGGGGCGGTCGTACGCGAACCGGGCATCATCCTTCTGGTGCCGGGCTCGGTGAGTTTCCGCAGTGTTTCCTACCTGCTCGACCGCGATGCCTCGCTGAGCATGGACACTGGCCTGCTCGGCGTAACCTTATTGGTTTCCCTCGTCGCCGGCTTGCTGTTCGGCGACCTGATCGTGGCGCCGCGCCGATCGCTTTGAATCCGCCGCAGGGTTTCGAATCCACCGCAGAAATGTGGGAGCCGATTCATCGGCGATCCCGCGGTAGCGGGCCAGGTTCAGGCAAACACCCATCGCCGATGAATCGGCTCCTACAAAAAGCCAAAGCCCCGCATTAAGCGGGGCCCGGTATTCGGTTAATGCGACGACTCAGACCAGCATGTCGGTTTCTTTCGTGCCGGCCTTGAGCGCTTCATTGAACCAGCGCGGGCGCTTGCCGCGGCCTGACCAGGTCTGTTCTTCATTGCCGGGATTACGGTATTTCGCAGCGACCGTGGTGCCGGCGCGCTTGGATTTCGGGGCGCGGGCGCCGAATACGTCGTCGAACGTGAACCCCTCGGCCTTGATCAGCGCATTGATCTTTTCGCGCAGCTTGGTGACCTTCTCCTTACGCAGTTCGGTCTGGCGTACCTGGGCCTTGGAAATCAGCTCATTAAGCTGGTTGTGATTGAGGTTCTTGATATCGACAGCCATTGGAGTCTCCCGTGGAGGATTAACGTTCGCGCCGGGATTTTTAGCTGGTTATGCGACAAAAAGCAAAATGCCGGATGTTTCCATCCGGCATTTGCGTGAATTAGCTGAGTTTTACCTACATCGAATAGCGGCAGATAACCACGCCACTAATCCTTCGATTATAAGGCGCCGAGCAGCGTCAGGAGTTCCTGGCGGGAAACGTTCCGGCTTTCAGCGTCCGTGCGAGCGCGATATTCGAACGTGCCCGCCTCCAGGCCGCGTCCGCTGACGACCACACGGTGCGGGATGCCGATCAGCTCGATGTCGGCGAACATCGAGCCGGGACGCAGGCCCCGATCGTCCAGCACGGTGTCGATGCCGGCCTGCGAAAGTTCTTGGTAGAGCGACTCGGCCGCTTCGGCGACGACGGCGTCGTTCTTCGGATTGATGACGCATACCGCCACGCGCCACGGCGCCATGGCATCGGTCCAGATCATGCCGGCCTCGTCGTTACGTTGTTCGATGGCAGCGGCGACGATGCGGCTGACACCTACGCCGTAGCAGCCCATGTACATGGTGGCCATCTTACCGTTGCTGTCGACCACGCTGGCTCCCATGGCTTCGGCGTACTTCTGGCCGAGCTGGAAGATATGGCCGACCTCGATSCCGCGCGCGAGCCGGATGTGACCCTTGCCGTCCGGGGAGAGGTCGCCGTCGACGACCTTGCGGATGTCGGCCACGCGATTGATACGTGCATCGCGCTGCCAGTTGGCGCCCGTGTAGTGGGT
>NZ_JBFUJE010000358.1:0-3996 GCF_056401535.1 Luteibacter sp. P4_E6
CGTCCAGTCCGCGCGCCTCGAGCACACGCGGCACAAGGGCCATGCGTGCGGTGTCGCTGTGCGCGGTCTTCTCCGCCATTTCCCACAAACCGTTGTGGGCGTCAAAGTCCCCATAGGCATGACCGAGTTCGGCTAGCCGGCCGGCGAGCATCGTGAAATGACGCGCCTCGTCGTTCGCGCACGACGCCCAGTCGCGATAGAACGCAGCGGGCTTGCCGCGAAATCGGTAAACCGCATCCCAGGCAAGGTCGATCGCATTGAATTCAATATGCGCGATCGCGTGCACCAACGCGGCACGTCCCTCAGGCGTACCGAGCCCTCGCTGGGCCAGCTCACGTGAAGGCACCAGCCGCGGACGCTCAGGGCGTCCCGGCGGACCGATTGGCAAAGGCGCAGCGGAGGCCGGATCCGGCGCAAGCAAGCCGTCGCCCAGCGCCACCCACGTCTCGAAACTCAGACGGGTCTTCTCGACGGGATCGGTCGCCTCGAGGCAACGGCGCGCGGCAGCGTGGAGATCGTGCATGACGGAGGGTGGCGGCGTGGCGGCGCGCGGAAACGCGCCGCCCCTCGCTCAGGCGCTACGGCGTTCGTTCTTGGCCGAATCCGAACGCATGGCTTCCTGCTGTTCGAGGAAGCCGGCATCGACGCCCGTCACGTATTCACCGGAGAAGCACGAGGTGTCGAACTGGGTCAGTGATTCGTTACCGTCAGCCACCGCCTGGATCAGGTCTTCCAGGTCCTGGTAGACCAGCCAGTCGGCGCCCAGCGCCTTCTCCACTTCTTCCACCGTACGGCCCGCGGCCACCAGCTCGGACGCCGCCGGCATGTCGATGCCATAGATGTTCGGGTAGCGCACCGGCGGCGCGGCGGAGGCGAAATACACGTTCTTCGCGCCGGCATCCCGGGCCATCTGGATGATCTGGCGCGAGGTGGTGCCACGCACGATCGAGTCGTCAACCAGCAGCACGTTCTTCTTGCGGAATTCCAGCTCGATGGCGTTGAGCTTGCGGCGCACAGATTTCACGCGCTCACCCTGGCCCGGCATGATGAAGGTACGGCCGATGTAGTGATTCTTGACCAGGCCCTCGCGCATCGGCACGCCGAGCGCCTGGGCAAGCGAGCTGGCCGCGGTGCGCGAGGTGTCGGGAATGGGGATGACCGCGTCGATGCCGTGATCCGGACCGCGCTCGCGGAGGATCTTCTCGGCCAGCTTCTCACCCATGCGCAGGCGTGCCTTATAGACCGAGACGTCCTCGATCATCGAGTCTGGACGTGCCAGATAGACGTATTCGAAAATGCACGGGGCGTGGATCGCGCCTTCCGCGCAACGCTGCGTGTGCAGCTCGCCACCTTCGGTGACGATAACGGCTTCGCCCGGTTCGATGTCGCGGATGCGCTTGAAACCCAGCACATCGAAGGCGACCGACTCGGACGCGATCGCGTACTCGTGACCTTCGGCCGTGATGCGCTCGCCCAGCACCAGAGGACGGATGCCGTTCGGGTCACGGAAAGCGATGAGGCCGTAGCCGAGCACCAGCGCGATGCAGGCGTAGCCGCCGCGGGCACGCGCATGCACGCCTGCGATCGCCTTGAAGACGTGCTCCGGCGTGAGGTCGCCGCGGTCGTCCACCTGAAGCTCGTGCGCGAGCACGTTGAGCAGCACTTCGGAGTCGGAGTCCGTGTCGATGTGACGACGGTCGTCCTCGAACATCTCCTTGCGCAGGGCCTCGGTGTTGACGAGGTTGCCGTTGTGCGCAAAGGCGATGCCGTAAGGGGAGTTCACGTAGAAAGGCTGGGCTTCGTCCGTACCCTCCGAACCCGCGGTCGGATAGCGGCAGTGACCGATACCGATGCGTCCGCGCAGCTTGCTGACACCAGCCGAGTTGAAGACGTCGCGAACCAGCCCGTTGCCCTTGTGCAGGCGCAGGCGTGCGCCGTCCACGGTGGCAATGCCGGCGGCATCCTGCCCACGATGTTGCAGGACGGTCAGGCCGTCATACAGGGCCGACGCCACTTCCGTGGTGCCGACGATGCCGATGATTCCGCACATGGGTGTTGCCTTCTACGAAGTGGCCGCCGTGGTCGCGGCGGCAGGGTGAACATGATCTTTGTCCGGTTGCGCGGGGGTGGAGAAGTCGCGCAACCTCATGAGGTCGTCCTTGCTGGGCAGCTTTACGTCCGGCATCTTCAGGTTTTCCAGAGCAGCAGGCGGATGCATGTATCCGCGCACGTTCTCCGGCACCTGCTGACCCAGCCATTCAGCCGCGCCACGGAACTGCGGCATCATCGCCGACTCACGCCACATCGGGGCGTTAGCCAGGGGCGTGAAGCTCACGACGAACACGACCAGGGCCACGATGAGTACACCGCGAGCCAGGCCGAAAAGCATGCCGAACAACCGGTCGGTGCCGCCCAGTCCCGTGCTCGCGACCAGGCGCGAAATCATGAACCGGATCAGCCCGCCGACCAGAAGCACGGCGATGAAACACAAGCCATAACCGATCGCCACGCGCGCCGAAGGCAGGGACACGCTGCTTTCGAAGTAATGCGCCAATGACGGGCCGTACGTCCAGGCCACCCAGAAGGCGGCGACCCAGATGACGAGCGAGAGCACTTCCGAAATGAGGCCGCGCACGAGGCCGATCAAGACCGAGATGAACAGGATCGCGAGGATGACGCAGTCGATCCAATTCACGTGACAGTCCCCGGTTTCACGGTGAGAGCGGGTCGCAGCGCCTTACGGCGCCGAAACGACGACGCCATCCAGGCCGACCTTGGCCTTGATCTGGTCTTTCAGGCGCACGGCGTCGTCGCGCTGGGTCTGCGGCCCGGCGCGCACCCGCCAGAGCTTGGCTCCCGCGCTGGAGGCGACGCTGTCCACGTAACCGGCAATCCCCGCCCCGCGCAGCTTGTCGCGCAGGCGCGTAGCCTCGGCCTCGCTGCTCACGGCAGCGACCTGAACGGCAAATCCGCCCGCGTGCGGAGGCGCGACCGGTACGGTGGCGCTGGCTGCGGCGGGCGCGGGTGCGGCGGCCGGCTTGGGCGGCGCTGGAACGTCGGCGGTCTGGGTCTCTGCCCGGGACGAGAGCGTGGCGGGTGCACCCGGCGCGGCAGCGGTGATCTTGAGGCGGGCCGCTTCGGCGGCGGCGCGGGATTCGAAGGGGCCCGCCGTCACGCGGGTCAGTGCCTTGCCGGCCTGGTTGGAGGCCGACGTGCTGACCGGGTAGCCGAGCGCCCGAACCTTCTGCACCAGCGCGTCAGCCTTGCTGTGATCGGCGTAGGCGCTGAGATTGATGGTGAAGCTGCCGCGTGCGGCCGTACCGACCGGAAGGGCGGCAGCCGGCGGGGTCGCGACCACYGGGGACGGCGCCGGGGCAGGCGTCTGCTTCGGCGGCTTGCTGGTCACCGGCGCCGTGGGCGTGGCGGCGGGTTTGCTGCCGGCCGGTGCATTGGCGAAGTCTTCCGGCAGTGCATCCACGGGCTTGCGCGAGGCGATGTCCACCGAGGCGAGCTTGCTGCCATTACCCGGTGTCACCGTGGCGGCCGGCGGCGTCGCGTCTGCCGGGGCGACAGCGGCCGGACGGACCGGGCCACCGGCGGCCTGCGGGCCGCTGACCGAGGCCGGCGAGCCATTCGGTGCCACGTCGAGCGTGCGCGTCTGCAGTTCACGATCCGGTGCCGGCGGAATCTCGAGGCTGACCGTCTGGTCGGCGTCGCTCTTGGGCGGCGTGGTGGAGAAGATCATCGGCACGAACAGGACCGCCAGAGCAATCAGGACGGCGGCACCCAGCAGGCGTGTTTTCAAGGAAAGCTCCATACGACCGACGCAATGCGAATCGCGGCGATTATAACCGGCAATCGAGGCCCCCGCCGTCGCTTACGCCCCGGCGTTCACGTGCGGTGAGAGAGCGCTGCGGCGGCGACGAAGAACGACCCGAACAACAGGAGCACATCGTCATCGCCGGCCTCCGCCCGAGCCGCCTGCCAGGCGGATGT
>NZ_JBFUJE010000359.1:0-3978 GCF_056401535.1 Luteibacter sp. P4_E6
ATACTGCACTCCCGACTTACTGGAGCAGCGAACGATGTCGATCGTCGTGATCACGGGCCCGCGTCATGACGCGGTTCACGCCACCCTGGCGGACGACGCGATGTGGCGACTGTGGGAACGCGCGCAAGCCGCCGGCGTCGACCTGCTCTGGCGGCCCTGCCACGACTTCGTCGAGCTGACCGGATACCTCGACCGTTCCAGCGGCGACCACGCCGAACTGGTCCTGCTCGATGTGGACGCCAACGACGTCCCACCGGAAGACATTGCGCCCCTGCGTGACGCCCTCGCCCACCTCAGCGTGCCCTATATCGAAATCCACGACGGCAGCGACGAAGCGGATGCGTCGGGGCTCGTGCCGGGCCATCCGTCACTGGTCAGCGTGGTGGTACCGGGCAACGCCGGTGCGGGCTACAACATGGCGCTATCCATCGGTCTGCGCTATCTCGCCGAGGATGCGCGACTCGCCGCGTGATTCACACCGAATGGCAGGCACAAAAAAACCCGCACCGGCGGGTTTTTTTGTGCCTCCGGGACCGCTCGACGGCAGTCCGGGAAGAATGGTGGTGCCGAAAATAGGAATCGAACCTACGACCTCATCATTACGAATGACGCGCTCTACCAACTGAGCTATTTCGGCGAGAACGAGGATTTTAGGGAAGCTTGGTGCGCGGCGCAAGCCTTAACCGGCCAGACGAAGCTCTTTGGGCAGGGCGAAGGTGATGTTCTCGGCTTCGCCATCGAGCTCGCGGACGCTGCCGGCGCCCCATGACTGCAGGCGCGCGATGACTTCCTGCACCAGCTTTTCCGGCGCCGAGGCGCCCGCGGTCACGCCGATCCGCGTCTTGCCTTCCAGCCAGCTGCGCTCTATGTGCTCCGCGCCGTCGATCAGGAACGAGGTAACGCCCTGCTTTTCAGCCAGTTCCTTCAGGCGGTTCGAGTTCGAGCTGTTCACCGAGCCGACCACCAGCACGAGATCGACGGCGTCCGCCAGGCGACGCACCGCATCCTGGCGATTCTGCGTGGCGTAGCAGATATCGTCCTTGCGCGGACCTTCGATGGCCGCGAACTTCGCGCGAAGTGCGCCGATGATGGCGATGGTGTCGTCGACCGACAGCGTGGTCTGGGTGACGAAGGCCAGCTTCTGCGGCTGCGAGGGCGCCAGCACGGCGACATCCTCGACCGATTCGACCAGATAGATGTTGCCGCTATTGGCGGGATTCCACTGCCCCATCGTGCCTTCGACTTCCGGGTGGCCGGCATGGCCGATCAGGACAACGTCATGGCCGGCACGGCCGAGGCGCGCGACTTCCATGTGCACCTTGGTCACCAGCGGGCATGTCGCGTCGAACACGTTGAGGCGACGACGGTCGGCTTCCTCGCGTACGGCCTTGGGCACGCCGTGGGCACTGAAGATCACCGTGGAGCCATCCGGCACTTCGTCCAGCTCCTCGACGAACACGGCGCCATCGGCACGCAGGCGTTCGACGACGAAACGGTTGTGGACGACTTCATGGCGAACGTAGATCGGCGCGCCGTAGGACTCGAGCGCACGTTCCACGATCGCAATCGCGCGATCGACGCCGGCGCAGAAACCGCGGGGATTGGCGAGCAGGATGTCCAAGGGGGGACCTCGAATGAGCGGTGGCGCCTGGGGGCGCCGGGACGTGTGGATTATCGCATGGCTGCCGGGTGGGCGCTTTCGCCAGGCCTATCGCCGCTGAAGCGGCTCCCACAAAAAGCCCACACCCCCTGTGGGAGCCGATTCATCGGCGATGTGGGAGCCGATTCATCGGCGAACCGCGCGCCAGCGCGGCCAGCAACCAAAAACGATCAGGAAGAAGCCGGCTTCTGCGATCCACTGAACAGGCTGAACACGATCATCGAAACAGCCCCCACGCTGATTGCCGAGTCCGCCACGTTAAACACCGGAAACGGATAGCTCCCCAGGAAAACCTGGATGAAGTCAGTCACCTTCGCCGCATGCAACCGGTCGATGACATTGCCCAGGGCCCCACCCACGATCAGGGCCAGGGGCGCCGCGGTGCGCCAGTCGGCGCGCGGCGTCCGCGACAGCCATACGCTCAGCGTCGTGCTGATCACCACGGCCAGCAGCACGAAGAACCATCGCTGCCAGCCCGCGCTATCGGCGAGAAAACTGAACGCGGCGCCCGTATTGAAGGTGAGCGTCCAGTTGAGAATGCCCGGAATGACCGGGTGCGGGGTCTCCGCCGGCTGCAGCGCCGTCAGCGCCCACCACTTGGTGAGCTGGTCGAGGCCGATCATGGCGGCGGCGAGCCAGAGCCAGGAAAGCGCATTGGGTTTGGGACGTACGATCATTCAGGCAAGCCATGGGAAGCGGAGCGGCCGCGCCGCCGGTTGACGGCGCGGAGGTTCGGGTCGGGACCGGTACCTCAGAACCAGCGGCGATCTTCGCCCTGCCCCGTCACGTTCTCGACGCAGCGCCCGCAGATCTCGGGATGCGCCGGATCCACGCCGACATCCGGGCGATGCTGCCAGCAGCGAATGCACTTCGCGGCCTCGCTCACCGCCGCCGAGACATAAACCTCGGCACCATCGAGTTCCACGCGCTCGGCCGCGGTCGGGCGACCTTCCAGCGGCGACAGCGTGACTTCCGAGGTGATGAAGAAGAAACGGAGCTCGCTGGCGGATTCGGCCAGCGCCGCCTGGGTGGCGGTGTCGGCGTGGATCGTCAGCGTGGCGTCGAGCGAAGCACCGATCTGACCGTCCTTGCGCATGCGTTCCAGCACCTGCGAGGCCGATGCACGGATACCGAGCAGGGTCGACCACCCGCCGCGCGCGTCACCGTCCTCACGCACGTCGAGACCGTCGTACCAGGTCTCGAACAGCACGGACTCACTGCGCGAACCCGGCATGCTCGCCCAGATTTCTTCCGCGGTGAATGTAACGATCGGTGCGAGCCAACGCACCATCGCTTCGAGAATGCGGTACATCGCGCTCTGCGCACTGCGACGACCGCGACTGTCGGTCGGCATCGTGTACAGGCGGTCCTTGGTGATATCGAGGTACAACGCACCGAGTTCGTTCGTGCAGAAGTTCTGCACGCGCTGGACGATCTCCGGGAAGTCGTAGCGCTCGTACGCGGCAACGATCGCGGCCTGCGTATCGGCCGCCTGCTGCACGGCCCAGCGATCCAGATCGAGGCAGCCGGCGGTGGGCAGCAGGTGCTTGTCCGGATCGAAGCCGTCGAGGTTGCCGAGCAGGAAACGCGCGGTGTTACGCACGCGGCGATACGTATCGGCCACGCGCTTGAGGATCTCGTCCGACAGCGACATTTCGTTGCGGTAATCGGTCGAGCAGATCCACAGGCGCAGGATGTCCGCACCGAGGGTCTTCATGATGTCCTGCGGCTCGATGCCGTTGCCCATGGACTTGGACATCTTGCGGCCCTGTGCGTCCACGGTGAAGCCGTGGGTGAGCACGTGGTCGTAAGGCGCACGACCGTTGATCGCCGCCGACGTGAGCAACGAGGACTGGAACCAGCCGCGATGCTGATCGGAACCTTCCAGGTACATCACCTTGTATTCGCTGGCGTCGCCGGCCTGTAACTCCGGGCGCGCACCGATCACGGCGAAGTGGCTCACGCCGGAATCGAACCAGACATCGAGAACGTCGGTGACCTTTTCGTACTTGTCCGCGTCGTCGCCCAGCAACTCGCGCGCATCCAGCGAGAACCAGCTGTCGATGCCTTCACGGGCCACACGCTGCGCCACCTTCTCCAACAGCTGCACGCTGTCCGGATGCGGCTCGTGCGTATTCTTGTCGACGAACAGCGCGATGGGCACACCCCAGGTGCGCTGGCGCGAAATGCACCAGTCGGGACGGCCGTCGACCATGCCGGCAATGCGTTCTTCACCCCAACCCGGAATCCAACGGACCGACTTGATCGATGAGAGCGCGGTGCGGCGCAGGCCGGCCTGCTCCATGCCGATGAACCAC
>NZ_JBFUJE010000360.1:0-3976 GCF_056401535.1 Luteibacter sp. P4_E6
CACGTCACCACCGGCACACACGAAAAGGACGGGCTGCCGCTGGACTCGTGGGGACGCGCCGCGGCATAAGAATCCGTTAAGTATAGCTCCGTGCTGTTGCGACGCGCCAACCCGGATTCACGTTTCGTATGCCTTTCAGATCCCGAGTGGTCTTATCTGCCATGCCGGCTCGGCCCGCTCCCAGACTTCGTCGAAATACGCCATCAGGCGAGAGGTCTCTCCTGGCGCGTCGAGGTCGCCGCGTGCTTCGTACCTGCTGGCCACGGGTCTGAACAGGAAGCCACTGGTGGTATCGCAGATGAACGCCGACGCGTAACCGAGGTGCGTTTCGTCCACCGGCGTACGGATCGAGACGGCGGTCGGCAGGCGCTGGGCAAGGGCGATCACCCGATGCCCCTCGCGGTGGGCCTGTTCGGCATCGTGGGTCAGGATGCGGATCTGGGCCGGTCGACCGCTCGTCGCGATCCGGCGCAGTTCGGCGAGGATCGCGTCGCTGTCCAGGACCCCCGGCTCCATGCGCGGCAGATACATCGCGACGCGGTACCTGGCCTGGGCCAGCAGGCGGACATGGGCAACCTCGAGGCCGGCACGGTCCTCGACAGTCAGCGCCGTGTCCGCCTTGTCGGTCACCGGCGGCGACCCTTGCGGACGATCAGCTGGCCCTCGTTGACCAAGGCCAGCAGGACCTCGCGCCCGGCGGGGGAGGTCGCCCCTTCGAGGCGAAACTCGCGTTCGGCCGAAAGCCGCTCGGCCAGATCGACCGGGCAGGGGTAGGCGTGCCCACTCACGTATAGCGTGGCGTCCTTCTTGCCGCGCACCCAGGCGAGGCGGGCGAAGGGATGGCGGACCAGGGCGGCTCCCCCGTCGAGAGCCTTGTCGAGCGCGGCGGCGGTGCTGGCCTTCGGCGGTGCGGCGGGCACCTGGGCGTTGCGATAGCGGGTGATGAAGCGACCGAACCAATCGGCCAGCAGGTCGCGGTCCAGCGCCGCCGCGAAGGGAAGGGCCTGGCGTAGACGGTTCAGGGCTGCCGTATCGATTTCGCCCACGCGCTTAGCAGGAACGAGGTCGGCATCGGTGTAGCGGAGCTCGTCGGGCATTCGCTCGGCGAGGAAATCGGCGAGATCGCCCGTGAGTTCCGCCTGCGAGGGCGCGCGCATGCCGACGGACAGGGTCATGCAGTCGCCGAGGGCGATGCCGTCGTGGGGCACGCCCGGGGGGAGATAAAGCATGTCACCGGGTTCGAGCAGCCACTCGTGGGTGGGCAGGAACTCCTTGAGCTGCTTGAGTTCGACATCGGTGCGGAAGTCGAGCGGGGCATCCGGGTCATCACTGATCGCCCAATGGCGCTGGCCGATGCCCTGGAGCAGGAAGACGTCGTACTGGTCGACATGGGCGCCGACGCCACCGCCGTCCTCGGCGTACGAGATCATCACGTCGTCCACGCGCCAGCTGGGCAGGAACGAGAAGGACTCCAGCAGGCCGGCTACGTCGTTGTCCCACTTGTCGACGTCCTGGACCAGGAGGGTCCAGTCGCGCTTAGGCGTGTTGCCGAATTCGGCTTCCTCGAAGGGGCCGCTCTTGACGGTCCAGCGGTCGCGTTTCTCGTCATGAATGATGAGACGGGCGAGCACGCCCTCTTCGCAGGCGAGGCCGGCGAGGTCATTGGGCTGGATCGGCGGCTGGAAGTCCGGGAAGGCGTTGCGGATAAGCAACGGTCGCTTCTGCCAGTAGTCGCGCAGAAACTGCGCGGCGCTCATGCCGAGCGGCTGGCTGGCGCTGCCGCGCACTTCGATCGGGAGGGTCTTGCGGGTGGGGGTCTGGATGGCCATGGGCGGCATTGTAGCTAAGGTGAGCTGCAGCGCGTCTCGTGTGGGAGGTCGCGTGCACCGCCTCGGGCGTGTGGGGCGCGAGACGCCGCGGCCGGGTTGCCCCTTGGGACCGCAGGCGCTGCTCTTCGAGGCGGGCCGTAGCCACGCCTTCGCTCGCACGAAAACTGAGCGGCCCAGCTCAGGCGGCCCCAAGCGGCAACCCGACCGCGGCACCGGGCGTTGCGGCGTCTGGCGGCAAAAGCGAGGACCGCAAAGCGAGGGCTGTGTGATTGCGGCCCTGCGCGTTAGCGGTGCATCGAGTGCGGTTGCGCAGGCGCTTCCTGCTGCTGCACCTCCTGTTGGGCTTGCGCGACCGGCGGTTGTTGAGCCTGTTCCGCCACTGCCCTGACGAAGTCAGCTCCGCTTTGCTCCAACGGAATGGTTACCGAGTGAGCAACGTTCACCTCGGTGTACCGCTTGAACGGTGAATTGAGATCTCCTTGGATGGCATATGCGCGCGCGCCGTCGTCGCTCATCGCGACATGATCGATACGGTTCAACCCAGCGACGCACGCCGCCACCGTTAGTGATCCGGCCAAATGGCAGCTTGCCTGATCGCTGGTGCGCCCGCGTTCCCGATCCACCGAGCTCACGCCGCCCAACGCCTGCTGGTACATCGAGACCCCAGGATGGTGTTCATCGGCAAGACTCAAGCGAATAGCCTGCTGCGATTTCTCCACTTCCTGTTGAAGCGCCGCCTCGGTTCGATGGCCTACGATACCGTCAGCCGTCATTCCATGTGCAGCCTGAAATTTTTCTACCGCAGCCTGCGTCGAAGGTCCGAAGTTGCCATCGGGCGACAGGGGGCGTCCGTGGGTATCCGTAATGTTGAGTGCGACCAATTGCGCTTGAAGTTCAGTGACGCGATGCCCATGCGAACCGGTACGCAATGACTCCGAGGCGTTCGTCGCTGGCGCTCGACCTCCTTGCCCGATGGCATGTAGCGCCTCCTTGATGTCGCTGTCTGACGTCTGTGTGGACGGATCGAAGCCCTCGCGAACGACCTTTGCCTGTGCTCGCTCCAATGCTGGCCCTTTGGCGGGATCGTCGAAGGCGGCCTTGTATCGCTCGGCGACAGCGACAGCGTCAAGGCCGTCGTAAACCCGATTGTGGGCTTTGATTTGGTTCGCGGTCGCCAAAACGTCCTCATAAGTACCGCCGTGCTCTAGAACTTCCTTGAACTTGGGAAGCTGAGACGGCCACTGGTTGGCAGTCTTTGCCAGCAGCGCTACGGTCTCGAGGCGTCGATCGTCCACGACATGGGTTCCGTAGCGATCGAGCAAATTCGTGGCCGTTTCTGTTGCGCTTTTTACTTGTGGATAGTCGACATTTGCATGGATCCACTTTTTGCCATCATTCGACGACGCCCAGCGATTTATGCTGTCGCGAGTATCCGCATCGATGAACGTGATAGACGTTCGCCCGTGTTCCCCGTTTCCGTGGCTAAGCAAGTCCGAACGAAGTTGCGTCAGATCAGTTGTGAATGGCAGGGCGTTGGCGCGCGCATATCTCTCCGACTGATCAATCAGTCCATCGACGTACGTTGTTTGTCCGGGAGCCGCCGGTCCCTCGGTATCACCCAGGCCCCAGGTTCCTCTTTGGCCGAGATCCACCTGAATAGTGCCTATCGAGTAGCCACTATTTGCAGCGACGCTTCCTACCTCTCCCCAGTTGCGGTCATTGAGGCCTGCAACGCTCAACCGGTAGGATGCCGGACCACCTTCCGTGCCGCGTCCAACAATGAAGTAAACCGCACCGGCTAGCGATTCCGCGTCTCGCGTATCTGGTCCTGTCATAGAAAATCCTCCTTGAGAGCTCGTCGGATACTAGTCATTTACGAAATAGACAAAATTCTCCAGGACGTTAGCCTGGTCGCAATACCTGAATACTTCGCTGAGGCTGGCTTCGATACTTGCCGTCTTGTCAGTCGCACGAAGATCGAGCTCCGCATTGACAGCCTTTCCGTTGAAGTCCAGCCACGAGCGCTCGGCGGCTTTCATGCTCTCTTTGGCTCTTGGTTCGAGCTTGGTCATCAGGATGGCGTACGCTTTATTCAGACGAGCGTCCTGAACCTTTTTTTCCGAAGAAGTGCATGAGCCGAGCGCGAC
>NZ_JBFUJE010000361.1:0-3975 GCF_056401535.1 Luteibacter sp. P4_E6
TGCTCGGCGCGTTGCTGGCCGGTCGCCGTCGCACCGGCAGCGATGGTCGCGTCCTCGAGCCGGCGTTACGCGCGGCCGCGGCACGTTTCGCCTCCGCGCTGGAACTACGGCGCTCACGCGAACAGGGGCGCGCCCGCGGTCTCGTCGACATGTTGACTGCCTTGCCCAATCGTCTTCTGTTCAACGATCGCCTGGATACGACCATCCGCGAGGCGGAGCGAACCGGCGAATGCTTTGCCACCTTGCTGGTCGACCTCGATCGCTTCAAGAGTATCAACGACACGCTCGGCCATGCCGTGGGCGACCAGGTACTGACCGCCGTGGCGAAGCGGCTGCGCGCCAGTGTGCGTGCTTCCGACACAGTCGCACGTTACGCCGGCGACGAGTTCACGATGATCCTGCGCCACATCATCAAACGCGACGACGTGCTGCGTATCGCCGAGAAAGTGGTGCAGGCGATGGAGATTCCGCTGGGGCTCGATGACGGCTCGGAACTTCAGGCCACCGTGTCCGTCGGCATCTCCTTCTTCCCCGACGACGCGACCGAAGGCGAGCTGCTGCTGCGCCATGCGGATGAGGCGATGTATGGGGCGAAGAGTCTGGGGCGGAACAATTACCAGATCTACGCGGCCAATACGGACGCGTCGCAGCAACAGCACGTGGCCCTGAAGGCAAGTCTTCGTCACGCGGTGAAGAACAACGAACTGCGCGTGTTCTATCAGCCTCAGGTCAATGCCGTCACCGAAGACATCATCGGCATGGAGGCACTGGTGCGCTGGGAGCACCCCGAACTGGGCATGATCAGTCCGGCGTTCTTCATCCCGCTGGCCGAGGCCAGCGGCCTCATCGTGCCGATCGGCGAGTGGGTGCTGCGTACCGCATGCGCGCAGGCGAAGGCCTGGGAAGACACCTATGGCCTGGGCTTGCGCATTGGCGTGAACCTTTCGGCAGTGCAGCTCATGCAGCAGAACCTTGCCGAGGTGGTTGCCAGCGCCCTGACCGATACCGGGCTCAACCCGGACAGCCTCGAGCTTGAAGTGACCGAGAGCATCAGCGTGAAGACGGTGCCGCACCTGGTCGAAACGCTCGACGCCCTGCACGCGATGGGTTGCCATATCGCCATCGACGACTTCGGCACCGGCGCGGCGTCCCTCGACTACCTCCGCCGGCTGCCGGCCGACCGGATCAAGATCGATCAGAGCTTCGTCCGCAACATCGGTGTGGATCCCGACGACGAGGCCATCGTCCGGGCGACTATCGACATGGCCCACCGACTCAAACGTGGCGTGGTGGCCGAGGGCGTCGAAATCGAGCAGCACCTGCAGTTCCTTCGCGCGAACGGCTGTGACGAACTCCAGGGCTACCTGTTTTGCCGACCGCTGCCCGTGGTGGCTTTCGATAAGCTACTCGCCGAGCGCGAGCGTGTGATCACCGAAGGTCGGACGCCCGTCAGTGCCTGACGGGCCGGTTCCAACTTGAGGTTCAGGCCGGGTTGCGCATATTTTCAAAGGATGACCGGTTGACCGGGCAGTGAACTTGCTCGGTCCGCGCTTGTCTCAGCTGCGCCCGCGACTGGCCCCGAATGATGTGAGGAGACGGCCCGGATGGGCGAAAACGAACTGGATCAAGCACTTGTCGAGCGTGTGCAGCAAGGAGACCGCCGCGCGTTCGACCTGCTTGTGCGGAAATACCGGCACAAGGTCATCGCGTTGATCTCCCGCTACGTGCACGACTGGACCGAATGTGAGGACATCGCCCAGGAGGCCTTTGTGCGCGCCTGGCGTGCCCTTGGGTCGTTCCGCGGCGAAAGCGCGTTCTACACCTGGCTCTACAAGATCGCCGTGAATACGGCCAAGAACCACCTGGTCGCCATGGGGCGCCGCCCGCCCACGGGGGACATCGACGTGGACGATGCGGTTTACGTCCCGGGTGCCACGCGAATGCACGACGGGGCCACCCCGGAGCGCGAACTGATGCGTGAACAGGTGGAACAAACGGTGTTTTCCACTGTCCAAGCCTTACCTGAAGAACTTCGGGTCGCGATTACCCTGCGCGAGGTGGACGGCAAAAGCTATGACGAAATCGCCGCCATCATGAACTGTCCTATCGGAACGGTTCGTTCGCGTATCTTCAGGGCTCGTGAAGCCATCGACGAAAAACTGCGGCCGCTTCTATCCGACCGCGAGGATCACAATCCATGAGTGAAGCCAATCGTGAAATTCTCTCCGCCGGCATGGACGGAGAGCTGTCGCGGGAGGAAATCCGCTTCCTGTTACGTCGTCTGGAGGCCGATCAGGGCCTTGCCGACGTCTGGTCGCGTTATCACGCGGGTCGTGACGGTCTGCGCCGCGAAGCGTTGCCCCCGGTATCCCATGACTTCGTCGATCGCGTCATGGCGGCTATCGAGGCCGAAGCCAGTGCGCCGGCCGTTGCAGATGCCGCACCGCGCCGCCGTTGGCTGCACTGGTCCGCGGGGGGTGCCATCGCCGCAAGCGTGGCCGTCGCCGCATTGATGCTGTCGCAGCCGGCGGGCAACCGTTCCGGGGCTCMCGAAATCGCTCACCAGGCGCCGGTTTCCGGCGACATCCAGGTGGCCGATGCCACGCCGGAGCCCGCTGCCGCCCCGGTGGCGCCGCAGTGGCTTGCCGGTAGCAACATGGCGTCCCAGTTCACCCAGAAGGCGGCATTCGACAGTTCGAGCGAGGGTGGTGCAACCTATCTTCCCCGTTCCACGCCGTACCAGATTCAGCGTGGCCGGACCGCAGAAGCCCCCGCAAGCAATAGCTACATGCTGCTGACCCGTCCCGACGGCAGTCGTTATGTGCAGCCGGTCGCCGCGTCGCAGGCTCGCTAAGCCGCGACGCCACCCTGGCGCGCCGACCGTCCCCGGCGCGCCTGTTCCCTTATTCGTAACCACCCGTGCGGTCGCCTCGACGTACGGGCAACCGTGGCTTTGACAAGGAGGAAAGAGGATGGGTTGGTTGAATACACGTGCCGTGCTTGGCGGTGCATTGGTGCTGGCGACCGCCGGCGTGCAGGCGCAGAGCCTGCCCGATTTCACCGGCGTGGTGGAAAAGAACGCCCCGGCAGTCGTCCACGTAGAGGCAAAGACGACCGGTGCGCATAAGAAGACGAAAGGCGGCCCCGCCGGGCAGGACGACCAGGAAGAGCTGCTCCGCCGCTTCTTCGGCATGCCGGGCGTTCCGGCGCAGCCGCCCGAGCAGACCTCGCTGGGTTCGGGATTCATCATCTCCGCCGATGGCTACATTCTCACCAACGACCATGTCGTCGATGACGCCGACGAGGTCAAGGTGCGGCTCCAGGACCGTCGCAGCTTCACCGCCAGGGTCGTCGGCAAGGACCCGCAGTACGACATTGCGCTACTGAAGATCGATGCCGGTGCCTTGCCTGCCGTCAGCATCGGCGACTCGCGCAGCGTGAAGCGCGGTCAGTGGGCCCTCGCGATCGGTTCGCCCTTCGGCCTCGACGCCACCGTGACCCACGGCATCATCAGTGCGGTAGGGCGCAACCTGGGCAGCCGCGACCAGCCGTATACCTCGTTCATCCAGACCGACGTGCCGATCAATCGGGGTAATTCGGGCGGCCCCCTGTTCAATCTGCAGGGCCAGGTGATCGGCGTGAACTCGCAGATCTACTCCACGTCCGGTGGTTATCAGGGGTTGTCGTTCTCCATTCCCATCGACGTGGCAATGAACGTCGTAGATCAGATCAAGGCGAAGGGCTACGTCTCTCGCGGCATGCTCGGCGTCACCGTGCAGCCGGTGGATCCCTTCGTGAAGAATCTCGATCTCGCCGACTCCAACGGCGCGCTTGTCGCGCAGGTCACGCCGGGCAGTGGGGCCGACAAGGCGGGGCTTAAGCAGGGCGATGTCATCCTTTCCTTCAACGGCACGCCGATCACCCAGGCGCCGGATCTGCCGCCGCTGGTAGCCATCACCCGGCCGGGTTCGACAG
>NZ_JBFUJE010000362.1:0-3974 GCF_056401535.1 Luteibacter sp. P4_E6
CTCTCTACACTTGGGCGTCTCGCGGGGACGACGGCTACCGGCGCGCTGGGGTCGACCGTTTGGCGATGGCGATGCCGACGAGCCAGCGGCCGAAGCGGCGTTGCTTCGTCGGCTCGACCCGCRCGAACCTCARGGATGGGAAGAGTCTTCGGTGCCCACCCTCGAGGCGAGTTCCGCACAAGTGGAGCGGCCGCAGGCCAATGAGAACATGGTCCGCGCAGCGGACTTTCCGGTACGAAACGCGGAGGACGTGTCTGAGCAGCGAGGGTGGGCACCGAAGGCTCTGCGCCGCGACGTCCACGTAATTCCGTGATGAACCAAAAAAAGGGCCCGGCATATGCCGGGCCCTTCGTTAAGCGAACGCGACGCTGTTACTTCTTGCGCGCGCGCTTTGCGACGGCAGCCTTCTTCACGGCGGCGGGCGCTTTCTTCACCGGTGCGGCCTTGCGTGCCGCAGCGACTTTCTTCGCCGGGGCTTTCTTTGCCGGAGCCTTTTTCGCAGAAGCCTTCTTCACCGCGACCTTGCGAGCCGGCGCGGCCTTCTTCGTGGCAGCGACGCGGACGGTCTTCTTGGCCACCGCGCGTTTGGCCGTCTTGCGGGCCGCTGGCTTCTTCTCGGCGGCTGACGAAGCGTCCGTCTTGGGCTTGGCCGTACGACGGGCATTGAGCTCCGCGGCGGAGTTCAGCGGCCGCCACGAGCGACCACCCAGTGCCAGCAGCGTGTCGGCCGAGGCCGGGCCCGCGCTGCCCGAGGCGTAGTTCGGGAAGTCGGCCGGCGTGCGCTGCGCCCAGTCGTCGAGGATCGGCTGCACGGCGCGCCAGCAGGCCTCGACCATGTCGGCGCGCTGGAACAGCGTGGCGTCACCGGTCATGCAATCGTAAAGCAGCGTTTCGTAGCCCACGTTCGGCTCGGCGCGGAACCAGTCGGCGTACTTGAAATCCATGCGAACCGGGGCGAGTTCGACCCGCGGGCCAGGACGCTTCACGTCGAACTGCAACGAGATGCCTTCGTCCGGCTGGATCTGCAGGACCAGCCAGTCCGGACCGAACGCGTCCATGCCGGTGCCACGGAACGGGGCGAACGGCGCCGACTTGAAGCGGATCGCGATTTCAGTCGTACGGCGACCCATGTGCTTACCGGTGCGCAGGTAGAACGGCACGCCCGACCAACGCCAGGTGTCGATCGACAGCTTCAACGCCACGAAGGTCTCGGTCACCGAATCCGGCGCGACGTTCGGCTCGTCGCGATACGACGTGGCCAGCTCATTGTTCACCGCGCCCGGACCGTACTGGCCGCGTACGGCATCTTCGGGCTGGATGGGGCGGATCGCCTCGATCGTCTCGGCTTTGCGCGTGCGCACGGCTTCGGCGTCGAACGAGGTCGGCGGCTCCATGGCGACCATAGCCAGCAGCTGGAAGAGATGGTTCGGCACCATGTCGCGCAGTGCGCCGGTCTGCTCGTAGAACGAGCCGCGACGTTCGACGCCGACGGTCTCGGCCACGGTGATCTGCACGTGGTCGATACGGTCTCGGTTCCAGATCGGCTCGAACAGGCCGTTCGCGAAACGGAAGGCCATGATGTTCTGCACCGTTTCCTTGCCGAGGAAGTGGTCGATGCGATAGATCTGGTCTTCGCGCAGCACTTTGAGGATGCGCTCGTTCAACGCGTGGGCCGAGGCAAGGTCGTGGCCGAACGGCTTCTCGATGATCACGCGCCGCCAGAACTGACCCTCGGCGCCACCGTCGTCGACGAGGCCGGCGTTCTTCAGTTGCTCGATCACGTCGCCGAAGAAACGCTCCGGGGTCGCCAGGTAAAAGAGCACGTTGCCCTTGGTGCCGCGGCGGCGCTCGGCATCCTTGAGCTTGGTGGCCAGGCTCTGGAATGCGCTGAGATCGTCGAAGTCGCCGGCGTGATAGCTCATCTGGCTGCTCAGCCAGCCCCATGCGTCCTCGTCGAGCTTGGCGCCGGCGTTGCTGACGTAACGCTCGAGCGCGGTATGCAGGCTCTTCTTCCAGGCGTTGTCGGCCATCTTGCCGTGATTGAAACCAATCACGGAGAAGTTGTCGGACAACAGGCCGGTACGACGCATGTTGTACAGGGCGGGGACCACGAGGCGGCTGGTGAGGTCACCGGCAGCGCCGAAAATCACGACGGTACACGGGTCGGCCGGGTGAGCGCGCGCGGTAACGCGCTTCGATTGGGCTTGGCTCATGCACGGACTCCTTGGGGATCGGTGGTATTGGGGGAAGCGTGGCTGTCGGCAGTCGCGCTGAAACCGTGCGCGAGACTGAAAGCGGCATTAACCAACGCTACGTGGGAAAAGGCTTGTGGGAAATTGCCCAGTAGTCGTTTCGACCGTGGATCGTACTCCTCTGCGAGCAATCCGAGGTCGTTCGCGAGTCCCACGAGACGGGTGAAAAGCGTCCTCGCCTCATCCATCCGACCGAGCAGGACATAGTTTTCCACCAGCCAGAAGCTGCACGGCAGGAACTCGCCTTCGCCCGGCGGCAAGCCGTCCACGCCACTGCGCGTGTCGTATCGGCGGACAAAGCCTTCGACAAGCAGATCTTCTTCGATAGCCCGCACGGTGGCCACGATGCGCGGATCGTCCGGCGGCAGGAAGTCGGTGAGGGTCACCAGGAGCAGGCTGGCGTCGAGTTCGGTCGAGCCGTAGGACTGAGTGAAGCAGCCGCGCACGGGATCCACGCCCTTGGCGAGAATGTCGGCCTTGATCTCCTCGGCCACCCCACGCCAGCGACGAACGAAACCCGGATCACGACCGTCGCGGTTCTGTTCCGCCGCGCGCTGGAAGGCCAACCAGGCCATCACCTTGGAATGGACGAAGTGGCGGGGCTCACCGCGGATCTCCCAGATGCCCTCGTCAGGATGTCGCCAGATGCTCTCCAGGTGTTCGAGGAAGACCGACTGCACGTCGTCCGCATCGGGCTGCAAGGCCACGCCATGGCGCACCGCGTGGGCGAAGGCGCCGACGAGTTCACCAAAAATGTCGAGCTGGAACTGGGCCGAGGCCGCATTGCCGACACGAACGGGCTTGGCGCCTTCGTAACCGGAGAGCCACGGCAGTTCGTATTCCTCGAGACGACGCTCCCCTGCCAGGCCGTAAAGAACCTGCAACTGGCCAGGCGATCCGGCGACGGCACGACGCACCCATTCGCGCCAGGCGCTGGCTTCGTCGTGATAGCCCGCGTTGACCAGGGCCGACAGCACGAACGTGGCATCGCGGGCCCAGCAGAAGCGGTAATCCCAATTCCTCTCGCCGCCGAGCTGTTCGGGCAATGAGGTGGTGGGAGCAGCCACGATGCCGCCGGTGGGCAGGTAGCTGAGACCCTTGAGGACAATGAGCGAGCGACGCACGATATCGCTCCACTCGCCGGAATCGTTGCAGCGGCCGGACCAGTCTTCCCAGAAGGCGAGCGAGTCCTTCAACTCGTTGTGCGCGTCGAGTGCCACCGGCGGCGGCAAGTGCGACGGTCCCCAGGCCATGACGAACGGTATCGAATCGCCTGCGCTTACGGCGAAGCGCGCCACGCTGTTCATCCCCTCGCCCTCCACGGCGATCGGGCTGCGAACCACCAGCAGATCAGGCCCTGCGACCGCCGTGATCGTCTGCTCGTCGATCCGGGTCACCCATGGCATGGCGCTGCCGTAATCGAAGCGGATGGTGAGGACGCTTTCGAAGTCCACGCGTCCTTCGATCCCCTCCACGATCCGGGTGACGCCCACCTGTTCTCCGGCAAAGGGCATGAACTCGATCACGCGGGCGCGGCCGGTGGCGCATCGCCATTCCGTTTCAAGCACGAGGCTGCCGTCGATGTATTGCCGCTGGCACGTCGCGTCCGGATCGGCGGGCGCAAGGCGCCACCGCCCGTTGCTTTCATCGCCCACGAGCGCGGCGAAACAGGCGGCCGAATCAAAGCGCGGTACACACAGCCAATCAATGGAACCGTTACGT
>NZ_JBFUJE010000363.1:0-3952 GCF_056401535.1 Luteibacter sp. P4_E6
CTGCCTGGAAGGCTGCACCGGATTCCTGGTTGGTCAGCACCACGATACCCAGCTTGAGGTCGGGCACCATGGTGACGCGCGAGACCATGCCCGGCCAGCCGCCCGTATGCCAGACAAGCTTGTGCCCGCGGTAGTCGGAGACGAACCAGCCTTCACCGTAGCCGGAGAAGTTGGGCTTCGCCGCCTTGAGCTCCGGCACGCTGGGCTCGGCGATGCGAATGGGCGTGAGCAGCGACCACATCTCCTTCTGACGCGCCTCGCTGAAGAGGTGCTGCTCCTTGCCGGCGCCATCCTTGTAGACGCCGCCGTCGAGCTGCATCGTCATCCACTTGGAGAGGTCGTGCACGCTGGAGTAGATGCCACCGGCCGCCTGATTGTTGTTCCACGACATCGGCTCGACCGGCTTCAGATCCTTGAAATCGAACTTGGCGTGACCGGTGGCGATGTCGTCACCGGCACCGATGTGCTCGGGCGCATGCGTCTGCGATTCGGTCATGCCCAGCGGGGTGAAAATGCGCTGGGTGATGAAGTCGGCCCAGGGCTTACCCGACACCTGCTCGATCACCAGCCCGGCGACGGCAAAAAGAATATTGTCGTAGGCGTACTCGGCACGGAAGCTGTTGGTCAGGGGTACGTAGCGAAGACGCTGCACCACTTCCTGGGTCGTATACGTGGTGGCCGGCCAGTAGAGCAGGTCGCCGGCGCCCAGGCTGAGGCCGCTGCGATGCGCGAGCAAATCGCGGATGCGCATCTCGCGTGTCACGTAGGGATCGGACATCTGGAACCAGGGCAGCCTGTCGACCACGCGGTCGTTCATGTCCAGCTTCTTTTCGTCGGCAAGGATCGCCAGCGACGCCGCGGTAAACGCCTTGGTGTTCGAAGCAATGGCGAACTGCGTATGCGCGTCCACCTTGGCCGGATCACCGAGCTTGCGCACGCCCGAACCCATCTCCAGGACGATCTTGCCGTCCTTGACGATGGCGACAGCAATACCCGGAACGTCGAACTGCTTGCGCGTGGCGTCGACATAGGCGTCGAAGTCGGCGAGGTCCATCGGTCGCGCGACGGCGCCCGCGGCGACCGGCGCGATGGGCGCCTCCTGTGCATGCGCGGCTAGCGCAAAGGCAAAGCTGGTGACGCCAAAAGCGAGGAGATAGCGAAGACGCGGCATGGAAGGTCCCGGCAGAAAGAACGTGCCGGGACTATTTCATGCCGCGACGATCCGCGAAAGGGCTCTCTCAGGCCTTGCTTTTCTGGCTGAAGAGCACGCTGCCGAGGATGATCGCACCGGCCAGGGCCATCGTCGGCGTGAGGGCCTCGCCCAGGAACATCCAGGCCCAGGCCACGCCGAACAGCGGGACGAGGTAGGTCGAGGTCGCCGCGCGCGGTGCGCCGATGCGCTGGATCAGGCGGAAGTAGAAGGCGTACGCCAGACCCGTCGAGAGCACGCCGAGGGCGACAACCGCGACCCACGACTTGGTGGGAATCGGTGCATCCGGCCAGGTCAGTGCAGCCAGCGGGGCCATGAGGATGGTCGCGCCGAGCAGGCATCCGGCAGCCACGGCGGTGGGCGGAAGGTCGGACAGGTACCGCTTGATCAGGTTGGCGGCGAGGCCGTAGCAGAACGAGGCGGCGGCGCCGGCGAGCGCGGCAGGTGCGACGTTCTCACCCGCCGTACGGCCGCTGGCGAGGATCACGACACCGACGAAGCCGGCGACCAGGGCGATGGCCTTGCGGGTACCGATCTTCTCCCCGAAGCCGATGAAGGCGACCAGGGCGGCGAAGAGCACCGTCATGCTATTGGCGATGGCGCCGATGCCGGCCGGTGCGCGCTCGGCACCCCAGGCGAACAGGGTGAACGGGATCGCCGCGCTCAGGGCGCCAAGTAGCAGCATTTTCCACAGGTGCGACAGGCGAACGGCCTTGCGGGCCTTCCACAACAACGGCAGCAGGATCACCGAGCCGAAAAGCAGGCGCGTGGCGACCATGGGGAACGGGCCGAAGTCTTTCGCGGCCACGCGCATGAAAAGGAACGAACCGCCCCAGATGGCGCCCAAAGACACAAGCTCGACTGGTGTGCGCCAGTCGCGTTCGGTGACCGGACCCAGGGAATCAGCGGGAGGATTGATGGCGGTCGACATATGAACCTCGCTTGTGGCTAGTCCCTATTTTCGCTGGAATGGCGCGCCGGACAAGCGCATTCTTTGCAAGCCAGCCTCTCATTTGATTCAGCCCTCCCCATGCGATCCGCTCTCCTGCCCGCTCTCGCCGCCTTCGCTTCCGCCGCCCGACACCAGAATTTCGCTCATGCGGCCGAGGAGTTACACCTCACCTCCAGCGCGGTGAGTCACCACGTGCGCAAGCTCGAGACCGCGCTGGGCGTGAGTCTGTTCCAACGGCATGCCCGTGGCGTGGCCCTTACGCCGGAGGGCCGGCTCCTCGCCGATGCAGCCGGCTCGGCGCTTGCCGAAGTCGAGGCCGTGCTCGACAGCCTGCGCCAGCACCGGCGTGACAACGGACTGCGTCTGAGCGTCTTGCCGTCACTGGCGGCGAACTGGCTGACGCCGAGGCTCCGACGCTTCGTCGAGGCACACCCCACCGTGCGCCTGTCCATCGACACCGACCGCTCCCTCGTCCGCTTCGACGAAGGAGGCCCCGACCTGGGCATCCGCTACGGTCTGGGCCAGTGGCCCGGCCTGACCGCTCGCTTCCTGATGGACGATTCGCTGCAGCCGCTGGCTTCGCCGGAACTGGCGGCAGGCATCACTTCGCCGGAGGATGTCTCCTCCCTGCCCCTGCTGACCGACATCGCACCGGAAGGCTGGCGCGAGTGGTTCAAGGCGGCCGGCGTGCGCTACCCGCGCGGGGGGACGATGCACACGCTCAGCGATTCGGCCGATGGCCTCAATGCGGCGGCATCGGGTCTCGGCGCCGTGCTCGCGCGCACGCGGCTGGCGTCGGCCCACCTTGCCGACGGGCGACTCGTGCGCTTACCGGGACCGGAGCTGCCGACGCGCTATGCGTATTACCTCGTGCACTCCGCCCACCGGCCGCCGACGGCGGCGGCACTGGCTTTCATTGCATGGGCCGAGCGCGAGACGCTCGAGCCCCGGGTCTAGCGCAAAGCCATCAGGTGACGCCGACAAAGCCGCCGGTCTGGTGAGCCCACAGCCGCGCATACAGACCACCGCGGGCAATCAGTTCCGCATGCGTGCCGGTCTCGACGATGGCGCCGTGTTCCATGACCACCAGGCGATCCATGCGGGCGATGGTCGACAGGCGATGCGCGATGGCGATCACCGTCTTGCCCTGCATCAAGGTTTCAAGACTTTCCTGGATGGCGGCCTCGGCTTCGGAATCCAGCGCCGAGGTCGCCTCGTCGAGCACGAGGATCGGCGCATCCTTCAGCAGCACCCGCGCGATGGCGATGCGCTGGCGCTGTCCACCGGACAGCTTGACCCCGCGCTCGCCGGCGTGGGCGTCGTACCCGGTGCGGCCTTCGCCATCCGACAACAGCGGCACGAACTCATCCGCGCGCGCCTTGCGCACGGCTTCAAACATTTCCGCTTCCGTTGCATCCGGACGACCATAGAGCAGGTTGTCGCGRATCGAGCGGTGCAGCAGCGAGGTRTCCTGGGTSACCAYGCCGATSTKCGMGCGCAGSGATTCCTGCKKGACWTTGGCGATGTCCTGGCCGTCGATGAGGATGTGGCCGTCTTCCAGATCGTAGAGGCGCAGCATCACGTTCATCAGCGTGGACTTGCCGGCGCCCGAAGGGCCCACCAGACCAATCTTCTCGCCCGCGCGAACGATGAGGTCCAGCCCACCGATGACGCCGCCAGCCTTGCCGTAATGGAAGTGGATATCGTCGAAGCGCACTTCGCCCCTGGTCACCACGAGCGGCTTCGCGTCGTCGCGGTCGACGACGGTCCGCTCCTGCGCCAGCGTAGTG
>NZ_JBFUJE010000364.1:0-3944 GCF_056401535.1 Luteibacter sp. P4_E6
GTTGCATCCCTATCTGACGGATGCCCTGCGCACGCTCGCGCGCTTCTACGAGAAGCCGGATGCGGCGGGCTACCTGCTGGCGCGCGACGCCGTCGCGACGGCGATCGCCAGTATCGGCGAGCACGAAGGCGCACACCATCTCCTCGAACACCTCCACCTCGTCCGCATGGCGCTGCTCGACGGCGAATCCGTCCTTGCCGCGTACATGCCGAATGCCCCGCTTGCCAAGGAGATCGTCCATGCCTCGTGAGATCGCACTCGGCGACGCCCTCGTTCCGGGGCTGCTCGTCCTTTTTGTCCTGGCCTTGCTGCTTCTCTGGGCGCTCGACGGGGTGGCAGGTCGTTTCGGTCTCTACCGGCTCGTCTGGCATCCACCGCTGTTCCGCCTGGCCGTGTTCGTTTGCGTATTCGGCGCCTGTGCGCTCTTCCTGCTCTGAGTGATCCGTCATGAAATTCGCGACCCTCATTCGTTTTACCGTCACCGCGATCGTCGTGCTCGTCGCGGCCTTCGTCGGGCATGCCATGTGGAAGCACTACATGTACTCGCCGTGGACGCGCGATGGCCGCGTACGCGCGGAAATCGTCCGCATCGCGCCGGACGTCGCGGGGCTGGTCACCGACGTGAAGGTGATCGACAACCAGACGGTGAAGAAGGGCGACGTCCTCTTCGTGGTGGACCGTGCGCGCTACGAGAACGCCGTGGCCCAGGCCAAGGCGAATCTCAACGCCGCCGAGGCCGCTGCACGTGCCGCCGGCGCGAGTATCAACGCCGCTTCGGCGGGTGCCGAGCAGAGCAAGGCGAACTACGAGATGTACGAGGCACAGTCCGAGCGCCGGCAGAAGCTGATCAACAACGTGATCTCGGCCGAGGACAAGGCCAACGCCGCGGCCGCCGCGAACGCCGCCAAGGCCGGCTGGCAGCAGACGCTTGCCAGCACGAAGCAGGCCAGCGCCGCGCAGCAGCAATCGCTGGCGGCCGTGGCCCAGGCACAAGTCGAACTGGCGTCCGCGCAACTCAATCTGGATCGCACGCAGGTCCTCGCCCCGGTCGATGGTTTCGTGACCAATCTCGACGTGCGCGTGGGTGACTACGCCAACGCCGGCACGCCGCGCCTCGCGCTGATCGACAGCCATTCCTACTGGATTTACGGGTATTTCGAGGAAACGAAACTGCCGGGCCTGCGCATCGGCGATCCCGTGGATATTCGTCTGATGAGCGGCGGCGTGCAGTTCAAGGGCGCGGTGGAGAGCATCGCGCGCGGCATTACCGACGCCGACAATCCGACCGGCAGCGACCTGCTCGCTGATGTGAATCCGACCTTCAACTGGGTACGGCTGGCGCAGCGCGTGCCGGTGCGCGTGAAGATCGATGCGGATCACCTGCCTGCGGGTACGGTGTTGTCGGCAGGTATGACGGCGACGCTGATCRTACATCCTTCGCATCCGGACGCAGTCGCTGCTCGATAAGGGCCAATACGAAGGCGCGGCTGCGCATCAGGCGTGCGGCGGCGCCAGCCGGTTGAGTCGCAGCTGCAGCCACTTGTCCACGTCCGGCCATTCGGTGGCGAGGATGCTGTAGCAGACGGTGTCGCGGAGCGAGCCGTCGGGGCGGCGCTTGTTGGCGCGGAGGACGCCCTCGCGTTTTGCGCCCAGCTTCTCGATCGCGCGCTGGGAATCCTGGTTATAGGCATCCGTATGGAACGCCACGGCGACGACGCCCACGTTCTGGAAGGCATTATCGAGCAACAGGTGCTTGCAGGCCGTGTTGACGTGGCTGCGCTGCCAGCGGCGCGCATACCAGGTGTAGCCGATGGCCACGCGCGACGGATCGTCCTCGATCTCGTAGTAGCGGGTCGAGCCGACGATCTGGCCGGTCTCGTTCTCGCGCACCACCCAGGGCGACATGCGACCTTCCTCCTGGCCGCGCAGGGCGGATTCGACATACTCCGTCATGCGGCCGGGACCGGGCACCGAGGTGAACCAGAGATCCCACAGGTTGCCGTCGGCGGCCGCCTGCTCCAGCGCCGGGATGTGCGCCAGGGTCATCGGCTCGAGGGTGACGTAGGCGCTTTCGAGGCGGATGGGGGTCATGGCGCGGGTCTCAGGCGTCGAGGTCGGGGATCAGGCGGCTTTCGATCCGGGAAATCGTGTCTTTCAACAGTAGCTTGCGCTTCTTCAAGCGAGTGAGCTGGAGCTCGTCCCGGCCGATGGAGGCGGCCAGATGGTCGATGGCGGCATCGAGATCTCGGTGCTCGACCTTGAGCTCGGACAACCGTTTGTTCAGTTCAGCGGGATCCTGGACCTGCATGGCATTGGCCGGGCGGGAGGTGAAGGAGAGAGTGTAACTCCCGGCGGTGTCCCCCGCAGCGGCTACAATAGGAGGCCGTCCCTCCCGAACACCGCCAACGCATGTCCGCCATACCCGACGCCACCCGTAAGCAGAGCTACGAAGCCGGCAAGCTGGCCAAGCGCTTGCGCCGCCAGGTCGGCCAGGCGATCGCCGACTACGGCATGATCGAGGACGGCGACCGGATCATGGTCTGCCTCTCCGGGGGTAAAGACTCCTACACGATGCTGGATATGCTGCTTTCGCTGCAGGCGAAGGCACCGGTCCGTTTCGAACTGATCGCGGTGAACCTCGACCAGAAACAGCCGGACTTCCCCGAGCACGTCTTGCCGGCGTACCTGGCCGAGCGGAACATCCCGTTCCACATCATCGAGCAGGACACCTACAGCGTCGTCACCCGGGTCATCCCGCAGGGCAAGACGATGTGCAGCCTGTGCTCGCGCATGCGTCGCGGGGCGCTGTACCAGTGGGCGTCGAACAACGGCATCACCAAGATCGCGCTCGGCCATCATCGCGACGACATCCTCGGCACGTTCTTCCTCAACATGTTCTACCAGGGCAGCCTGAAGGCGATGCCGCCGAAGTTGCTCTCGGACGACGGCAGCCATGTGGTGATCCGCCCGCTGGCCTACTGCCGCGAAGACGATATCGCCGCCTACGCGGAAGCGCGCGCGTTCCCGATCATCCCGTGCAACCTCTGTGGTTCGCAGGAGAACATGCAGCGCAAGGTCGTCAAGCGCATGCTCGAAGACTGGGAAAAATCCAATCCTGGCCGCAGCGAAACCATCTTCCGCGCGATGGGGAACATCGCCCCTTCGCAGCTGACCGACCGTAAGCTGTTCGACTTCGCGGCGCTCGGCGCACGCGAGGGCGCGGCGCGCGCCGACACCCATGCGTGGCTTGCCGGCGGCGACGCCGGTGACGACAACGACTGATTATCTAAAACTCCGCTTCAAGGCCTGCCGACCATGACCCTTTTCTCCGCTGTCGAACTTGCTCCACGCGATCCGATCCTTGGCCTCAACGAAGCCTTCGGCGCCGATACGCGTCCGGACAAAGTCAACCTCGGCGTCGGCGTGTACTACGACGCCAACGGTCACGTTCCCCTGTTGCGTGCCGTGCGTGAAGCCGAGAAGGCGCGCCTCGAAGCCCAGCTGCCGCGTGGCTACCTGCCCATCGACGGCATCGCGCTTTACGACGCAGCGGTGCAGAAGCTGCTCTTTGGCGCCGGTTCGCCGCTGCTCGCCGAGCGCCGCGTTGTCACCGCGCAGGCCCTGGGCGGTACCGGTGCACTGAAGATCGGCGCCGACTTCCTGCATCGCCTGAATCCCTCTGTGCCGGTCGCTATCAGTAATCCGAGCTGGGAAAACCACCGCGCACTGTTCGAAGGCGCGGGATTCCAGGTCGTGGAATACCCGTACTACGACGCCTCCTCCCATGGCGTGGATGTCGATGCCATGCTCGGCGGTCTGGCGAAGCTGCCCAAGGGCGCGATCGTCGTCCTGCACGCCTGCTGTCATAACCCGACGGGTGTCGACCTCGGCACTGAGGATTGGAAGCGCGTGATCGAGACCGTGCGCGAGCATGACCTCGTGCC
>NZ_JBFUJE010000365.1:0-3938 GCF_056401535.1 Luteibacter sp. P4_E6
ACGAGACGCCGGGCTCCATACGTGCGTCATAGCCCTCTGCGCGCGCGATCTCGATAGAGCGATGCGGCGCCAGGGCGAAAATGCCCGGATGGCCGTAGAAAACGCCGCAGACACGCTTGCCGGCACGAACCTCGGCGAGGATGGCCTCGATCATTTCCTCGTACGTACGCCGACGCGACTTTCCCTCGGCGTAATACGGCTGGAGGCTGCGCACGTCGGCATGCATTTCGCGCAGCCACATTTCCACCAGGGCATCGGATACCCCGGCGAACACGACGTCCGCGCGCTCGATCTCGCTTTTTGAAATCGGCGTGAGGTGCGAGCCGAGCGTCATGCCGACCCCGACGCACACCAGGCTCCCCTTCGACGCCTCTGGCGTATTCGCCATGGAACTTCCCCTGACCCCGTTGAATCCCCGTTATAGCAGAGCCGCCGCTTTGTGCAAGGCGATCCACCTGCCACACGCCTGCAACGTCCGGCGTAACCCGAAGGGAAAGTCCCGGTAACGAAGCTTCGATAAGGTCATCCCGTTCCAGCTCGGCATGCCCGTACCCACGCAATCGATGACATATGTCGAAGGCCGAAGCCCCGACATAGCTTCATGGCGGGCGTTTCTTGGCGCCCAACATCCACTTTCGAGGTATTCCATGATGAACAAGAAAATCACGCGCTGCGCCCTCCCGCTCGTGCTGGCGGTTGTTGCGCTGCCTGCCGCCGCATTCAACAAGAATGCCTACGTGGTGAACCAGGCCGACAATACGGTTTCCGTCATCGACACCACCAACAACGCCGTGACGGCGACGATCCCGGTCGGTGGTAACCCGCAGGGTATCGCCGTCAGCCCCAATGGTGCCGAGGTGTACGTCACCAATGGCAACGACAACACCGTTTCCGTCATCAAGGCGGCTACCAATACGGTCATCGCGTCGGTGCCGGTCGGCGGCTTCCCCTTCGGCGTGACCGTCAGCCCGGATGGACGTAACGTCTATGTGGCCAACGCCAACGACAGCACGGTATCCGTTATCGATGCGACGAAGAACAYGGTCGTTACTTCGGTCGATGTCGGCTTTCTGCCGTTCAACGTGGCGACTGGCCCCAGCGGCAAGTTCCTGTACACGTCCAACTTTGGCGAGAACACCGTCTCGGTGATCGACACCGGGACCAAAGCGGTCGTCGCAACGGTTCCCGTCGGCAGCGCACCGAATGGCCTCGACGTGGGCCCCTTGGGCGCCCGCATCTACGTCGCCAACAGCAACTCCAACAATGTCTCCGTCATCGACGCATTCACGAATCAGGTCAAGTCGACGATCGCCGCCGGCAACGGCTCCGACGCCGTGGTGACCAGCCCGATCGGTCTGCCGGTCTATGTTTCCAATCTCGCCGACTCCACCGTGTCGGTGATCAACCCGCTCAACAGCGCCATCATCGCCACGGTGCCGGTGGGCGCTGCGCCGAGCGCGTTAGCCGTCAGCCGCACGTTCGGCCGCGTGTATGTCACTAACTCGGGTTCGCACTCGGTTTCCGTCATCAACCCGTTCACCAACAAGGTGATCGCCACGGTCAACGTCGGCAACTTCCCGGCCGCTATCGCTACCCAGCCGGAATAACCAAATCGCCGCCCGGACAGGCGGCGCCGGGCAAGAAAAGAAAACGGCCACCTCTTCGGGGGTGGCCGTTTTCGTTAAAACATGCTGCCGGGAGCTAGAGCAGCGCCCCCGCCTTCTTCAACGCAATCCACACCCCGATCAGGAACGGAACGCCCACCGCCAGCCAGGCCAACACGCCTATCAGGCCGAACGGCCCACGTGCCGCGGTGGCGAGGCTCGCATCCGAGGCCTGCACCTCGTGCTGCAACGCGCGCTCGCGCTTCAGCTCTTCCTCGGTCATGTGGTGCTTCGGATCGACCGGGCGGACCATCAGGTTGCAGATCAGGCCGATCAGCAAGAGGCCCGCGAGGATGTACAGGGTGCGGTCGTAGACGAGATTCTTGGCCACCCCGGCGCCCAGCTGCGCCTCACGGATGCCGGCAATGAGGACCGGGCCGATCACGCCGGCCACCGACCATGCAGTGAGCAGACGGCCATGGATGGCACCGACCATCTGCGTCCCGAACATATCCGCCAGATAGGCCGGCACGGTGGCGAAGCCGCCGCCGTACATCGACAGGATGACGCAGACCGTGATGACAAATGCCGCCGCCATGCCCAGGTGACCGAGCGTCGGCAGGAGGCAATACAGAATGATGCCGAGGATAAAGAAAACGCAGTAAGTAAACCGTCGGCCAAGAAAATCCGACGCCGAAGCCCAGGCCAGGCGGCCCACCGAATTGAACAGGCTGATGAGGCCCACCAGACCCGCGGCGGCGGTAGCGATCGCGGCCTTCTGCGCGGCGGTAAGCGCCGTACCCGGATCGACACCAAGCAGACCCGCACCGAACACGTCCTGCAACATCGGACTTGCCATGGACAACACGCCAATGCCAGCGGTCACGTTCATGCACAGCACGCCCCAGATGAGCCAGAACTGCGGCGTCTTCCAGGCTCGGCTAAGGTGCACGTGGCCATGGCTGATCATGGGCCGCTTGGACACGTCCGCCGTGGCTAGCTGATAGCCCACCGGCTTCCAGCCGTTCGGTGTGACCCTGAAGCCGAACGCCCCCAGCGACATCACCACGAAGTAAACCAGACCCATGACGATCAGCGTGGTCGATACGCCTGGGACATCACCGCTTTTGAAGACGTCCATGAGCTTGACGGCAATCGGCGCGCCGATCATCGCGCCGCCGCCATAACCCATGATGGCGAAGCCCGTGGCCAGGCCACGACGGTCGGGAAACCATTTGATCAGCGTCGACACCGGCGTGATGTAACCAAGCCCCTGCCCCACGCCGCCCAGCAACCCGCAGCCGAGGTAGACCAGCCAGAGCTGGTGGAGAGAGACGCCGATGCCGCCCAGCACCAGACCGCCGCCCCAACAGCACGCGGCGATGAAGCCGGCCTTGCGCGGCCCGGCATGCTCGAGCCAGCCACCCCAGATCGCCGCGGCGAGGCCGAGCATGGCGATGAAGGTTTCGAAGATGTGGTTGACCGAGGGAACGGTCCAGTTGCAGGTCGTTGTCGTGAGCTGGTCGAGGAAGCCCTGGCTCGCGCAGACCGTGGCATCGGCGCCGGTCACCAGGTTGGTCATCGGCAGCCAGAACACCGAGAACCCGTAGGCCATGCCGATACATAGATGAATGGCGAGGGCCGCAGGTGGCACCAGCCAGCGATTGAASCCCGGACCCGCGATCGTACGTTCCCGGGCCAGCAAGCCGGCCGTCTCGTTTCCTGCCATGCGTTTGTTCCCCTGCCTGTGAGTGGTACTTCTCCGGATCGCATCTTAGGCAGGTTTTGGGCTGGCGCCACCCTACGATGGTCTTAGTCGCTCCCTTCGCCGCCACTCGCCCGGCGGCGCGTCGAACGCGCGGCGGAAGCGCCGCGTGAAGTGGGCCTGGTCGGAGAGGCCGCAGCGCACGGCAATGTCACAGAGCGCATCGTCGGTGGCGAGCATGAGCTCGCAGGCGCGCTCCAGGCGACGCATCAACACATAGGCGTGAGGCGTACTGCCGAAGCTCGCCTTGAAGGCGCGGAAGAAATAGGACTCGCTGTAACCGATCGCCGAAGCCAGTTCGGCGATGGCGAGGCGACGTCCGAGATGCGTGTCGATGAAGCGTTGCAGGCGCTCGTGCGCCCAGGGGGGAAGACGACTTTCGTTCATTGCTCTAGGGAGACGATGCATTCGATGCCCTGGCGGGCCATCTTTGCGTAGGGACAGATACGCTCGGTGTCGCGGACCAGCTCCTCGGCGGCCGCGCGGCCGACACCGGGAAGCGCGATGCGAACACCGGCGACGAGGGTGAACAAGCCATCCATGGGATCACGGCCGAAGGTCACCGATGC
>NZ_JBFUJE010000366.1:0-3934 GCF_056401535.1 Luteibacter sp. P4_E6
GCGCAACATCATGTAGAATAGGCGTTTTCCTGCAGCGCCTTTTCCCCCGCATGATCGCACTCGACGGGCAGAGCGCCCTCTCACCGTTTCGCCTCGAACGACTGAACGCCCACCTGGATGCCCYGCATCACGGTACGCGCGTGCAGGCCGCCTGGTTCACCTACTTCGTCGACGTCGCCGTCGCACCGGAAGGCGAGGCGCGCGCGCGCCTGTTGTCCGTGCTCGAGGCAAAGCCGGGCAGTCCCGAGGACGCCACCTTCTGGGTGGTGCCGCGCCTTGGCACCATCTCGCCCTGGTCCAGCAAAGCGACCGACATCCTCCACGGCGCCGGTTTCGACGTGCGCCGGGTCGAGCGCGGTACCGCCTGGCGCGTGAGCGGCATGCCCGGTCCCAGCGATCCCGGTTACGCCGCCATCATGGGCGCGTTCTGCGATCCCATGGTGCAGTCGCCTCTGGCGTCGCTGGCCGACGCATCGGGCCTGTTCCTCGCCGGTGAGCCGGGCCCCCTGGGGCACGTGGAGCTCGGTCTCGATCCACGCGGGGCGCTTTCCGCGGCCAACCAACAGCTGGGTCTTGCCCTGGCCGACGACGAAATCGACTACCTCGCCGAGCGCTACGCCGAGATGGGCCGGGCGCCGACCGATGCCGAGCTGATGATGTTCGCGCAGGCGAACTCCGAGCACTGCCGTCACAAGGTGTTCAATGCCACCTGGACGCTCGACGGCCAGACGCAGGAAAACTCGCTGTTCGGCATGATCAAGAACACGCACCAGAAATCGCCGGCGCACACCTTGTCCGCGTATCACGACAACGCGGCGGTGATCGAAGGTTACGAGGGCAACCGGCTCTTCGTCGATCCGAAGGACGGCGTGTTCCGCACGGTGGCGGAATCCGCCCCGTTCGCGATCAAGGTCGAGACGCACAACCATCCGACGGCGATCGCGCCGTGGCCGGGCGCTGCGACCGGTGCCGGCGGCGAGATCCGCGACGAGGGTGCCACCGGTCGCGGTGGCAAGCCCAAAGCAGGACTGACCGGCTTCTCGGTATCGCACCTGCGTATTCCCGGCCTGCCGCGTCCCTGGGAAAAGGATCGTCCGCTGCCGCCGCGCATGGCGTCGGCCTTTGAAATCATGCGTGACGGCCCGCTGGGCGCCGCCGCGTTCAACAACGAGTTCGGTCGTCCCGCGCTCGGCGGTTACTTCCGCACGTTCGAACAGGAAACCGGCGACAAGGGTGTCCGTCGCGGTTACGACAAACCGATCATGATTGCCGGCGGTCTCGCCGCGATCCGACCCGATCACGTGCAGAAGCGCAAAGTGCGTCCGGGCGACAAGGTCATCGTGCTCGGTGGTCCGGCCATGCTGATCGGCCTGGGCGGCGGTGCCGCTTCGTCGGTCGCTTCCGGTACCTCGAGTGCGGAACTCGATTTCGCCTCGGTGCAGCGCGACAACGCCGAGATGGAGCGCCGCTGCCAGCAGGTCATCGACAGCTGCTGGGCGCGTGGCGACGAGAATCCCATCGTCAGCATTCACGACGTGGGTGCGGGTGGTGTCTCCAACGCGATTCCCGAGATCCTCAACGACGCTGGCGTCGGCGGCATCATCGATCTCTCCGCGCTGCCGTGCGACGACCCGACCTTGTCGCCGATGCAGGTCTGGAGCAACGAGTCGCAGGAGCGCTACGTGCTGGCGATCGGCGCGGAAGACCTCCCGCTGTTCGAAGGCTTCTGCGCACGCGAGCGTTGCCCGTACGCCGTCGTCGGTGACGCCACGGCGGAACCGCGACTCATCGTCAAGGATCCGCGCCGCGACCTCACCGTGATCGACCTCGGTATGGACGTGCTGTTCGGCAAGCCGCCGCGGATGCATCGCGATGCCGTCCGCGTGAAGCCGCGCGTCGATCTCGTCGCCGACCTCACCGGTATTGGTATGGACGAGGCACTGATGCGCGTCCTTCGTCTGCCGGCCGTGGGTAGCAAGAACTTCCTCATCACCATCGGCGACCGCACCGTCGGCGGGCTCAACGCGCGCGACCCCATGGTCGGGCCGTGGCAGGTGCCGGTGGCGGACGTGGCTGTGACCATGACCGACTTCGACGGCTATACCGGCGAAGCGATGGCCATGGCCGAACGTGCGCCGATCGCCCTGCTCAACAGCGCCGATGCCGCGCGCATGGCGGTGGGTGAAGCCATCACCAACATGGCTGCCGCCTCGCTGAAGCTCGACGAAGTGCGTCTGTCCGCGAACTGGATGGCCGCCGTGAACCACGCCGGCGAAGACGCCGCGCTGTTCGACGCGGTCAAGGCCGTCGGCATGGAGCTTTGTCCCACCCTCGATATCTCGATCCCCGTCGGCAAGGACTCCCTGTCCATGCAGACCGTGTGGACGGACGAGACGGGCAAAGCCCAGAAAACCGTTTCACCGGTATCCCTCGTCATCACCGGCTTCGCCCGCGTGGACGACGTCCGCCGCACGCTCACGCCGCAGATCAAGCTCGACCGCGGCGATAGCGAGCTCTGGCTGATCGATCTTGGCGCGGGCCGCGATCGCCTTGGCGGTTCGGCGCTCACCCAGGTTTTCAACCGGGCCGGCGGCGTACCGCCGGACCTGGACGATCCGAAGCGCCTGCGTGCGATGTTCGAACTGATCCAGGAAGCGAACAAGGCGGGCTTGTTGCTGGCCTATCACGACCGCTCCGACGGTGGCGCGATCGTCGCCCTGCTGGAAATGGCGTTTGCCGGCCGCTGCGGCCTCGAGCTGCGTCTGGACGGCTGGGCCGAAGCGACGCTGCGCTCCCTCTTCAACGAAGAGTTGGGCGCTGTCGTGCAGATCGCTGCCGCCAACCGCGAGGCGTTCGAGCAGTTGCTCGTGAAGTACAACCTCGCCGGCATGACGCACCACGTGGGTCGTCCGAAGGAAAAGCTCGGCATCAAGCTCCACCTCAACGGCGAGACGGCGTTCAAGTGGAACTTCACCGAGCTGTTCCGCGCCTGGAACGAAACCAGCTACGCCATGCAGGGCCTGCGCGATAACCCGCAGAGCGCTGACCAGGAGAACCACTGGCGCCTCGACGATGCCGATCCAGGCATCTCGCCGAAGCTCACCTTCGACCCGGCTGAAGATATCGCGGCGCCGTACATCAACACCGGCGTGCGTCCGCGCGTCGCGATCCTGCGCGAGCAGGGTGTGAACGGGCAGGTCGAGATGGCGGCGGCGTTCAGTCGCGCCGGCTTCGATGCGGTGGATGTCCACATGTCCGATCTCGCCAGCGGTCGTCACCACCTGAAGGATTTCCGCGGCTTCGCCGCCTGCGGCGGCTTCTCCTACGGTGACGTGCTCGGCGCGGGTCGTGGCTGGGCCACGTCCATCCTCTACAACGATGCGCTACGCGAGCAGTTCGCGCGCTTCTTCGAGGACGGCACCAAGTTCGCCCTCGGGGTTTGCAACGGCTGCCAGATGATGTCGCAGCTGAAGGACATCATCCCGGACGCGAAGCACTGGCCGCAGTTCCTGCGTAATCAGTCCGAGCAGTACGAGGCACGCCTGGCGACGCTCGAGATCCTGGATTCCTCCAGCGTGTTCTTCCGCGGCATGACCGGTTCGCGTATTCCCGTCGCCGTGGCACACGGTGAGGGTCGGGTGTACTTTCCGAACGTCTGCAGCCCGTCGAAGAGCCATGGCTCGGCACGTTTCGTCGACAACCGTGGCAAGCCGACGGAGAGCTACCCGCTCAACCCGAACGGATCGCCGGGTGGCCTGGCCGCGTTCACTGCTGCCGACGGTCGCGTCACGATCATGATGCCGCATCCGGAGCGCGTGTTCCGTACGGCGCAAATGAGCTGGCATCCGGAGAACTGGGGCGAGGATTCACCGTGGATGCGCATGTTCCGCAATGCGCGCGTGTGGGTGGGCTGAACGGAGTAACGGTTCGGTGA
>NZ_JBFUJE010000367.1:0-3928 GCF_056401535.1 Luteibacter sp. P4_E6
AGCCTGGGTGGACAGCGCCAGGTTGGCGATCTGGACGCCGGCGTCGTTGTAATAGAACTCCCGGGTCACCTTCCAGCCGCTGGCGTGAAGCAGCCGGCTGATGCTGTCGCCGATGGCCGCGGCGCGACCGTGACCCACATGGAGCGGACCCGTCGGGTTCGCCGAAACGAACTCCACGCCTGCCTGACGGCCGCCACCATCGTGGTTGCTGCCATAGCGGTCAGCTTCGGCGAGTGCCCGGCTGATCTCGGCATGGAACGCAGCCGGGGCCAGGAAGAAGTTGATGAAGCCCGGCCCGGCGATCTCCACCTTGCCCACGAGCGCCGAAGGCGGGAACGCCTCGGCCAGGTCTGTGGCGATGTCTCGCGGCTTACGGCCGGCAGCCTTGGCCATCATCATGGCGACGTTGGTCGCGAAATCGCCGTGTTCGCGGCTGCGCGTGCGTTCGATGACGAACGTCGGCGCCACGAAATCGGACGGCAGTTTGCCGGACTCCCGCAGAGCCCCGATGGCCTGCAGGACGAGTTGTTTGAGCTCTTGTTTCACGGGAGTCGGGACACGGATATGGAACCGGCAATCCTATCAGAAGGGGCGCCCGGGCCGGTCGCCACGGACCGTCCGGTTCATCCCCCAGCCTGTGGATAACTCTGTGGGCAACAACGGCCGAAACGAGAGCTGCAAGGGGACGACAGGAAATGTCTTCGATGCGTAACATCTAAAGTTGCGATAAATCATGGTGTTAAGTCGGTGACCTCTGCGAGGACAGCAGATGTGACGCCCAAGTGGAAAACGTGGTCAATGTGCATAAGTCAATTCCTTCAAGGCGTCATGAGCTGTTTTTCGGCACGTCACGGCGCTGTAACTGGTCGTCGTCACAATTCCTCTTGTGCCCGGTGGCTCCCCGGCCGACGGCACAAGGGTTATCGACGCCCCTCCCTCGAAAGATGGCCCCCAGACGGCGCGAGCGGCACTCGCGCCGTCTTTTTTTGCGGGGTTCAGAGCAAGCCCAGGTCGGCCATCGAGGCGGGCTCACCATGGCCGATGACCAGGTGGTCGAGCACCCGGATGTCCATCAGGCCCAGGGCCTCCACCAGTACCCGAGTGATCTCCCGGTCGGCCCGACTGGGTTCGGCCAGGCCCGAGGGGTGGTTGTGGGCAAAGATGACCGCGCTGGCGTGGTGACGGAGACAGGCCCTGACGACTTCCCGGGGATAGACGCTCGCCCCGTCGATGGTGCCGCGGAACAGTTCCTCGTAGGCCAGCACCCGGTGGCGGGTGTCGAGGAACAGGACAGCGAAGACCTCGTGGGACAGGTGACGGAGCCGGGCCCGGAAATACTCGGCGCTATCGGCGGGGCTTTCGATGCGGGGCAGGTCGGTGAGGCTTTCGCCCAGTGAGCGGCGCGCGAGTTCGAGCGCGGCGACGATGCGTGCTCGCTTGGCTGGCCCGACGCCGCTGACGCGAGGCAGGTGGTCGGGGTCGGCCAGCAACCTTCCGAGACTGCCGGCTTGACCGAGCAGGGCCCGGGCAGTGGCGACGGCGTCGCAGCCCGCCGTGCCGTTGCCGATCAACACGGCGATGAGCTCGGCATCGGACAGCGCGGCCACGCCGTGGGCCAGCAGGCGTTCGCGGGGTCGTTCGCTTTCCGGCCATTGGTGGATCGGCCGTGGCCGGTATGCCGTCGGCGTCCCGGCCGCATCGCGGACACCGGCGTGATGGGTCGTCCCCCGCTTCATCAGTTCGTGTTTCCTGTCTTGCCATCGTGCGTGACGGCCCGACGAGCAACTTAGGGTTGCGACCATCGCCTTGGCGATAGAACGATTCTGAAAAAATGGGCTTCCTGAAATCCGTTAAGCTAACTGGCCCTCCGAAGCAGCGTCGTTCCGCCATGAGCCTTCGCCAGCGTCGCATCCTGATTGGCGTAACCGGTGGCATCGCCGCTTACAAGATCTGCGAACTCGTTCGTCGCCTTCGCGATCTCGATGCCGAGGTGCGCGTCGTCATGACCGAAGGCGCGACGCATTTCGTGACGCCCACCACCTTCCAGGCGCTCTCCGGCCAGCCGGTACGCGTCAGCCTCTGGGACGAGGCGGGCGAAGCCGCGATGGGCCACATCGAACTGGCGAAGTGGGCCGAGAGGGTGCTTATCGCCCCGGCCAGCGCCGACACCATCGCACGGCTCGCCCATGGCTTCGCCGACGACCTGCTCTCGACCGTGGTGCTTGCCACGGCGGCGCCCGTGTACATCGCGCCCGCCATGAACCAGCAGATGTGGGCGAACCTGGCGGTGCAGGCGAACGTCGGCACGCTGCGTGTCCGCGGCGTGGGTATCCTCGGCCCTGCCGACGGTGACCAGGCGTGCGGGGACATCGGCTCCGGTCGCATGCTGGAGCCCCACGAGCTGCGTGACATCCTGGTTGCCTCCTTCGGTGAGCAACCCCTGCGAGGTCGGAAGGTACTGGTCAGCGCCGGCCCCACGTACGAAGACATCGACCCGGTACGATTTATCGGTAACCGCAGTTCCGGCCGGATGGGATTCGCCGTCGCCATGGCTGCCCGCGATGCGGGCGCCGACGTCACCCTGGTCGCCGGCCCGGTCTCGCTCCCGACGCCCGGCGGCGTGAACCGGGTCGACGTGCGCAGCGCACGGCAGATGCAGGAAGCCGTGCTGAAGGCGGCCGCGCGTGCCGATATCTATATTGGTGCCGCCGCCGTCGGCGACTACCGGCCAGCAGAAACCGCCGACCACAAGCTGAAAAAGAACGACGGCAACCCGCTTCGCCTCGAGCTGGCGGAAAATCCCGACATCATCGCCTCTCTCGCGGCACTCCCCGACCGACCCTTCCTGGTCGGCTTCGCTGCCGAGACCCGCGAGCTGGCGACCTACGCGCAGGACAAGCTGCTGCGCAAGGGCATCGATATGATCGCGGCCAACGAGGTCGGTCCGGGGCGCGGTTTCGAGGTCGCCGAGAACGCCTTGCAGCTCTACTGGCGCAACGGCGGCGCCGCGCTGCCCCAGATGCCCAAGACCGAGCTGGCGCGCCAGCTCGTCGGCCATATCGCGCAACGTTTCCTCGCGGGCATCGGAGCCTGAGCCTTGATCGACATTGAACTGAAGATTCTCGATGCCCGCCTGGGCGACACCATCCCCCTTCCCGAGCCGGCCACGAACGGTAGCGCAGGGATGGACCTCCGGGCGGCTGTCGACGCGCCGGTGACGCTGGCGCCGGGCGATAGCGTGCTGGTGCCGACCGGCCTTGCCATCCATATTGGTGACCCTGCCTGGTGCGCCCTCATCGTGCCGCGTTCCGGGCTAGGTCATAAGCAAGGCCTCGTGATGGGCAATCTGGTCGGCGTGATCGACGCGGATTACCAGGGTCCTTTAATGATTTCATGCTGGAATCGTGGAAACGCGATACTGACCATCGCGCCGGGTGACCGGATTGCGCAATTATTGCTGGTGCCGGTAGGACGGGCACGCTTGCGCGTTGTCGACGGGTTCGCCCCTTCGCTGCGGGGCGAAGGCGGATTCGGTTCGACAGGCATTGGCTGACAGGCGACGGGGAGCAAGGGGCAGCATGGGGCGTAACGAGGGAGGGGCGAAGCGGGGGCTTCGTATCGACGTGCGACGCGTGCTGCCGTTGATCGGCGCCACGCTGCTCACGGTCGGCGGTGCATTTTGCGCGTGGCAGGCATGGCTTATCGCCGACGAGAGCGATGCGGCCGAACGTACGCGTTCGGCACAGCGTCAGGCCGTCCACGACCTCGGCGAGCTATATGCCGGCCGACACAGCCAGCTGATGCAGGCCGTAGGCAATCCGGAGGTCGCAGCGGGCATCGACGATCACGTTGCCACCGCCGCACGCCTGCGTGCCTTGCTTCCGGCCACGTCCGATATCGAAATCTATAGCGGTGGCCTGGATGAAGT
>NZ_JBFUJE010000368.1:0-3917 GCF_056401535.1 Luteibacter sp. P4_E6
GTGTGGTTGAGAGCATCGGAAAAGGGGTGCGCAACCTCAAAGTCGGTGACCGCGTGGTGGTCCCGTCGACCATCGCCTGCGGCTACTGCCCGCTTTGCCGGGCCGGTTTCTACGCCCAGTGCGACAACGCCAATCCGAATGGGCCAGGTACGGCGTTTTATGGTGGCCCGAAGGAAGCAGGTGGCTTCAACGGCATGCAGGCAGAAAAGGTCCGGGTGCCGTTCGCCAACATCAATCTTGTGGGCCTTCCGGACTCGGTCAGTGATGACGAAGCAATCCTGATTTCTGACATTTTCCCGACTGGGTACTTCGGTGCTGACCTCGCGGACATCAAGCCGGGCCACTCGGTGGCAGTCTTCGGCTGCGGCCCCGTCGGGCAGTTTGCCATTGCCTCTGCCAAGCTCCTCGGTGCGGGGCGCGTGTTTGCCGTCGACCAGCACGAGGACCGTTTGGAAATGGCCAGAAACCAGGGCGCTGAAGCCGCCGACTTCTCAAAGGAAGACCCGGTCGAAACCATCAAGAAGCTGACTGTGGCGTCGGTGTGGACTCCGTCATCGATGCCGTCGGTGTTGATGCCGAGCACGCCCACAGTGGACCAGCCAAGAAGACCAACACACCGGAAGATGCCAAGAAAGCATCTCGCACCGCACGCGAAGAGGGTGAGCACTTCAAGGCCGGCGACGGTCCGATGCAGTCGCTGGCCTGGGCCGTTGATGCCGTCGCCAAGGCCGGCACGGTTGCCATTATTGGTGTCTATCCGCCGGGCGACAACCTGTTCCCGATTGGTGCGGCGATGAACAAGAACCTCACTGTGCGGATGGGCAATTGCAATCACCGGAAGTACGTGCCGATGCTCGTTGAGCTCGTGCGCACCGGTCAGGTAACACCGACCGCCGTCCTCACCCAGCGCGAACCTTTGAGCAATGCCATCAACGCATACCTGGCGTTTGACCAGCGTCAGCCGGGTTGGATAAAGGTCGAGCTCGAACCGGCGACGTGATACGCAGGGATGCGCACTGAGCGGACGGAACGAGGGGCGGCCGAAGCTGCTCCTCTTTTCGACCGGCGGGACACAAGGGTCATTCAGATGTTGGAAGGGTCAGCACATCAAGCCGGTATTTCGGCGCGCGGTACGTGCGGGGCGTATACCAGGGCGACGCCGCGATGAAGCGCTCGGCGGCCTCATCCCCCGACAACGTGTAGTTGGTCTCCCCTGTCCAGTGCACGAGAATCATGTCGGCGTCCGGTGCGCATGCCGATATCCGTGCCGCCAACAGGTCAATTTCCGGAGCCTCGAGATAGTAAAGAATCTCTGACATCACAACCGCGTCTGCACGCTGCATCCAGTCACCGTGGGGAAGATGCGCCTGGACAAATGACACGTTCGGACAGGCCGAGCAGCGTGCTTGCGCGGTGGCAATTGCGACGGGGGGCGTCTCGACGTCCCCCCAGATTTGAGTAGCGGCCCGGTTTCGAGTCCAATCCCCCACGAGAAGGAGATTGGACGTGAAGAAGCGTTTTTCCGAAGAACAGATCATTGGCTTCCTGCGTGAGGTCGAGGCCGGCATGCCGGTCAAGGACCTGTGCCGCRAGCACGGTTTCAGCGAGGCCTCTTACTACCTGTGGCGGAGCAAGTTCGGTGGCATGAGCGTGCCGGAGGCCAAGCGACTGAAGGACCTTGAGACCGAGAACGGCCGGCTGAAGAAGCTGCTGGCCGAGCAGCTTTTGGAAAACGAGGTCATTCGAGACGCTCTGCGAAAAAAATGGTGAGCGCACCGGACCGGCGCGAGCTGGTGCGCTATCTGGTCGGCCGGAAGCTGAGCGAGCGTCGTTCGCTGGCGATTGCCGACATGAGTGCAAGCGCCTACCGCTACGCGCCGCGGCCCGACCGTAACGTCGAACTTCGCGAGATGATCTGCGCGCTGGCGAATCGCCATAAACGCTATGGCGTGGGGATGATCTATCTGAAGCTTCGCCAGGCCGGGCACGCGGTGAATTACAAGCGGGTCGAGCGCCTGTATCAAGAGGCCAGCCTCCAGGTGCGGCGGCGCAAACGAAAGAAAGTCCCGCCGGCCGAAAGGCAGCCGCTGCTTCGCCCGGCGGCTGCGAACGAGGTCTGGTCGATTGACTTCGTGTTTGATCGCACCGCCGAGGGCCGCGTCATCAAATGCCTGACGATCGTCGACGATGCGACGCACGAGGCCGTTGCCATCGAGATCGAGCGAGCCATCTCGGGCGTCGGCGTGACGCGTGTCATGGACCGCCTGGCGATCACGCGCGGCCTCCCGAGGGTGATTCGCAGCGATAACGTACTAAATACGAAGTCAAGCCTTCTTCCGAGACGAGTGTTCCCTTAGCGCTGCAAAGCGCCTTTGAGGGTGCATCGCCAGCCTTCACGAAGCTATCCGTGGGCTTCCACGAAACGAGATGTCCCTTGAGCTGACCATAGTAAACACGAGGTCCGCCGCATCATCGGCAGCCTCCACCGTACTTAAAACAGCATAGGGTCCCCGTGGAAGGTCCGAGCATTATCTACAGGATCCTAGTGGTCCCGACGGCCCTACTGAGACGGATCGATCCACGGGGTAAAGCATCTTCGGCATAACAGCGATACGTGCTGTGATGTTTTACTAACGAGTAGGCCACGCGCGCCATCTTCGCAGAGACGGCGGTCATCGCCTTCCGTTTTCGATCCGCATTCAACGGATCGCTCTTGATGTAACGTTCGTATTTGTCCCGGAAGCTATTTTCGCGCATACGGACGGCAATGCTGGCTGCGAACCAGAATGCGAACCTGAGGCGCGCAGAGCCACGCTTCGAGAGTTTCTCGTGTCCCTTGAACTGTCCGGACTGGCACTTGGACAGGTCAAGCCCGCAATATTTTAAGAACTGACGGTGATGGGGGAACCTCCGAAGATCGCCAGCCTCTGCAAGAATGGTCAGCGCAATYACCGGCCCCACCCCCGGGAGTGATCGTAGTGCCTCATAGTCTTCCTGGCCTGAAAGTAAAGCGTGTGCGCGTTCAACGAGTGCATCGCGCTGCTCGACCAGAAGCTGGAAACGCCGAAGCTGCAACCGGAAAGTCTCGATCTCAATCGAATCCGAGGAAATGGGCAAACCAATGCTATTTTGAGCTCGGTTGTAGAGCTCCAGGAGCCAGTTAGCCTTATTCACCTTTCGACCCACCGCTGACCAAGCTTCGTCCTTGAACTGCTCAAAACTTCGCGCCTTGATCGACGATGCCGTTGGGAACAACTGTAGAAAACAGGCGAACCAGTCGGCGTGGCTGCTGGAAAAGAAACGCTCAATCTCAGGAAAGTACAGCGGCAAGTAGTGCGTCATGAGACTGTGCTGTAGGCGAGTCCTCGCCAAGCTGATCTGGAAGTGCGTTTTTGATAGCTCCTGTAGCCCGTGATGGCCGGCTATCAGCGGATCGACGTACCGTTGCGTTATACCTTGCTTAAGCAGTGCGAGTATCACACCAGCATCCTTGGGATCGTTCTTGTCCCAAGAGTTGTACATCGCTTCACGAAAGCGAGCACCAGCCACGGACGAAACGAGACAAACATCCAGGCCATGAGAGAGCAGTCGATGAGCTAGTGTTCGGTGGTAGTCGCCGGTGGGCTCCATGGCAACTCGTACAGGCTGAGGCGCTGCCTGCAGATACTCAACCAATCGCTGATGGTCTTCCAGCGTGCTTGCTAGCCGGAAGCGCCGGTGCCTTCCATCCGGTGTCTCAATCAGAACAGCGTGATGGTGTTTTGCGACATCAATCGCGACCCAGGTGGCAACGGGCGTAGCATCGAGACGGGTAGTCATCGTCGCAGCTCCTGTCGTGCGTAAGAACATTCAGGATGCTCTCGTCGACGATGGCTGCCCACTAAATCATGCTTCGGAAGGTACTACGGAAAGGAGTT
>NZ_JBFUJE010000369.1:0-3916 GCF_056401535.1 Luteibacter sp. P4_E6
GGTAAGGACGACCTGCCCCTCCGGCCCTGCGTAGGCCACCTCGACGCTCAGCTCAGCCATACTGGCGACGCGCCTCGTCGCAGAAGTCGTCGACCATACGGTTGGCCAGTTGCTGGAAACCCATCCTCAGCACCGAGCCACCCAGCCCGGCGTAGTCGAAGTCCAATGCCAGGGCGATCTTGCAGCCCACATAGCCCAGGGCCTGGAAGGTAAACACCCCATCCAGCGAGCGAAACGGGCCTTCCACGAATTTCATGGCCAGGCTATGCGGTCGGTCCGCGGTGTTCCGGGTGGTGAAACTCTGTTTCAGTCCGGCGAACTTGAGATCCAGCCGGGCCACCAGCACGTTGTCTTCCCGCTCGAGCACTTCAGCGGCGTCACACCAGCCGAAGCGCTTTGGGTATGCTTCTACATCGTTGACCAGGTCGAACATCTGCGCGGGCGTGAAAGGCACGATCGCACTGCGGCGGATTTCAATCACTGCTTTGACCTCGTCTCATTTGCCGGCTCACGGACCCGCCGGCCTTGTATCAGGGATCCGATAGACCGATTTTAGCGGACATGGCAAAAGCGAAACCGAAGGACACGGAAAAAGACGGCGGCGGCACGATTGCGCTGAACAAGCGCGCGCGCCACGAATATCACATCGACCAACGCTTCGAATGCGGCATGGCCCTGGAAGGCTGGGAGCTGAAGTCCCTGCGCGCGGGCCGGATCAACTTCGGCGAGGGCTGCTACGCGATCATCCAGCACGGTGAGGTTTTTCTCGTCGGCGCCCAGATCCCGCCCCTGATCAGCGCCTCCACCCACGTCATCGCGAACGATCGCCGCACGCGCAAGCTGCTGCTCCATCGCGAGGAGATCGACCGCCTGATCGGCGCCGTCGAGCGCAAGGGCTACACCCTGGTACCCACCGCGATGTACTGGAAGAACAACAAGGTGAAGTGCGAGATCGGCCTGGCCAAGGGCAAACAGGACCACGACAAGCGCACCGCAGAGAAAGAACGCGAGTGGGCGGTCGACAAACAGCGGGTCATGCGCTCCCACAACAAGATGGGCTGACCTGAACGGACGGGCGGCGCCCATTGTGGGTGGGCTGCCCCGGCCATATACTGATAGGTGTAGTCACACAACGTTTTCCCCGGGGATGTTCTGGTTTCGACGGGGGTAGTGCGATCTACTGGTGCATGCCGAGGGGGTAGCTTTCCTCGTTAAACCAGCTGCAAAAACTATAGTTGCCAATGACAACTACTACGGTAATGACGCTTCGGTGGCTCTCGCCGCCTAAAGCGTTCGGCCCCTAAAAAAGGCCCTACCCCCGAACCGATCTTGTGCTCATGCTCGTCGGTGTAGGGTCACTATCATGAGACCGCCGAAAGACTCTCCATCTGTGGGTCTGGCGCTAGATCAATCAGGTATGTCCGTCGGTGCGCTTCGCACACCGTGCTGCTGGCGGACGAGATCTAACGGTGAGCTAAGCATGTAGATCTGGAGATTAAACGCCTTCGGACGCGGGTTCGACTCCCGCCATCTCCACCAATGAAGAAAAGCCCTGACTGGAAACAGTCGGGGCTTTTTCTTTAGAGTTGATGCCGCTGCTCAGCCTACCGTTGGAACGTAGAGGATCACGGAGTGAATTCAAGCCCTCGCCTCGCAAACGTCGCGAACGACAACATCACCCGCGCAGCGAAGCCCAGGGCACTCAGCGCGCTGCGACTGGCGGCTACGAGCTGGTGGACCGTCGCCATCGCCGGTCACTTCTTGTTCGGTGCCTACATTCTCGGCACCTACGGCAAGGCAACGCTACACGGTGATACGGCCGCCTGGAATCGCGTGTGGCCTACGGGATACCTACCCACCCAGCCTTTGGGCAATCTGATCGTTGCAGTGCACGTGTTATTGGCCTCGGTCGTCGCCATCTGCGGGCCGCTGCAGCTGGTGCCGGTACTGCGCCGTCGCGCGCCCCGGTTTCATCGCTGGAATGGACGTATCTACGTGACGGTTGCGCTCATTGTCGGCCTCGCCGGACTTATGATGCTGGCGACCGGCCGGGGTTTCACGGGCGCGTCGCAGAACGGAAATGTGGCGTTCAATGGCTTGCTGCTGGCGATCTGCGCGGTTCTCGCGTGGCGCTCTGCGCTAGCACGCGATTTTATTGCGCATCGACGCTGGGCACTGCGGCTGCTGGTGCTCGCGGCAGGCGTGTGGTTTTTTCGCATCGGCCTGGCAACATGGATCGCCATCAATGACGGCATCGTGGGTTTTGATCCGATAACGATGCAGGGACCGGCACTATGGGCATTGGCGTGCTGCGAATGGCTGGTCCCGCTGACAATGCTCGAGGGGTACTTTCGGGCAGAAAACGCGCGGCGCGATACGGGTAAGTACATGATGGCCGCACTGATCACCGCGTTCGCGCTTGCGACCGGGTACGGCATCTATCGTGCTACCACAGGTATGTGGTTGCCTGCTATAGCCGTCTGACCTACGGGGCTGTCCTGCCGGATCGATGCTATCACTGTAGGCCAGAGCCAGGAGGCAAAATGATCGTCACAGGCTCCAGTCTCGAGATCGACGAACTTCATACCTACTGGGCTTGCCAGCGCGCACCAGGATCCGCCGCGCCGCTACCCCAGGACATCCAGAAAACACTACTGGCCGGCTTGCGTCTTAACGTGCTGGAAACCTTGCGCTACCTGAACTACGAAAAGCCGAGCTACGCACAATTCGAAGCCTGGATACGCGAGCGCAACGACGGCGAACTGACGGACGCCTCGCTGGACCGCCTGCGGCGTGCACTGGCAGGCGAGAGGGTTGGCTCTGAAGTTGGCAGTCTGGATCACGTCGAAGGCCTGAGTAAAGACGACCTTGCGCACTGGGACGAGCACGGCTACGTCATTCTTCGCCAGGCGATCAGCGCCGAAGCGGCGAGAAACGCCGAGATGGCCATCTACGACCACCTGGGGATGAACCCCGATGACCCCGAGTCCTGGTATCGCGAATCGCTTGGTCATTCCATCTGGGTGCCCTTGCTGCGGCACCCGGCGCTGGTAGCCAACCGAAGCGCGCCCCGTATCCACAAGGCCCATGCCCAGCTATGGGGTCGCGACGATCTCTGGGTAACCATTGACCAGGGCGGACTGAACCCGCCGGAACGCGAGGACTGGCCGTTCCCCGGCCCGCATTTGCACTGGGATGCCACGCTCGCCGAGCCGCACTGCCTCGAGTTGCAAGGCATCCTGTATCTCGCCGATGTCGAAGAGGACCAAGGGGCATTCAGCTGCGTGCCGGACATGCATCGTACGCTGAAGCAATGGCTGAGCACCGTCCCGGCAGGTGTCAGTGCGCAGCAGCATGCGCACCGCACACTGACCATGAAGCCGATTGCCGCCAAGCGTGGCGACATGATCATCTGGCATCACCTGCTGCCGCATGGCAGCAGTCCGAATCGCGCGCAACGTCCGCGTGTCGCGCAATACATGTCGCTTCGACCGACGCGCTTTGCCTATGCCGACAAATGGACGTCTTGATCACCCGCCTGTCGTGGCGGCCCCCGGCAACACATAAAGATAGACGGCGAAGTAATGCAGCATGCTGCCCGCCAGCACGAACACATGCCACAACGAATGGTGAAACGGCAACCGCTTTGCCAGATAGAACGGGACGCCCGCCGTGTAGGCAACACCCCCCGCCACCAACAACACCAGGCCGGTCTTTGGAACGTGAGTTGCCAGCGGCTGAAACGCAACAATCGCGCCCCACCCCATCGCGACGTACATGAATACGGCCGCACGGTGATACCGCTTCAAGATACCGAGCTCAAGCACGCTGCCGACAATAGCCACCACCCAGACCGCACCAAACAGACCAAGGCCCCATGCGCCGTGGACCGCCACGAGTGCGAAAGGGGTATAGG
>NZ_JBFUJE010000370.1:0-3908 GCF_056401535.1 Luteibacter sp. P4_E6
CATTGAACGAGCGGCCCAGGTTGAAGACTAGGCAGTTGTGCGCGGCCAGATCGTCGGGTGTCGTCGGCATACCGTGGCGCTCCAGGTAGGCGGGAGAGGCGAATACGACGTAACCCGCTTCACTGATCTTGCGTGCCTTGAGGCCGGAGTCGGGCAACACGCCCACACGGATGGCGACGTCGGCGCGGTCTTCCACCAGATCCACGATGCTGTCGTTGAGCGAGAGGTCCAGCTCCACCAGGGGGTAGGCGGCGAGGAATTCCGGAATCAGCGGGACGATCTTGCGCACGCCGAAGGATACCGAAGCGTTCACACGCAGCTTTCCCGAGGGCGCCGCCGCGCCGCCATGGGCGACAAGACGTTCGGTCTCGTCGATATCGGCCAATACCCGCAAGGCGCGCGCGTAATAGGTTTCGCCTTCCGGGGTGAGCTGCAGGGTACGCGTGGTGCGCACGATCAGTCGTGTGCCGAGCCGGCTTTCCAGTCGCGCCACGAGTTTGCTGATCGCCGAGGGCGACAAGCCGAAACTCCGTGCCGCGCCCGCGAAGCTGCCGGACTGGACGACCCGCATGAAGGCCTCCATTTCTCCCGCGCGGTTGTCCATAAATCACCTATTCGTGAATCGAGGGCATGAGTGTCGATAGCCGGGCCCGTCTTGCCGCTGGCACCGTCGGGTTCCATATTACTCGTCGTAAGCCGTGGCGGCGCCCGCTGGCGCACGGGAGAGTGAGGTCGTTCCTGGTCATATTCGTGATGATACGGAACGAATCCCGCCACGGTACCCATTCGATCTGGAGACACACCATGACCATCCGCGACAAACTTCTGGCTGGCCCGTTGGGCTTCGGTACCGCCCCGCTGGGCAACATGTTCCGCAACATTCCCGAGGACGAGGCTGCCGCCACCGTCGAGGCCGCCTGGGAGCAGGGCACCCGCTTCTTCGACACCGCGCCGTTCTATGGCGCCGGCCTCGCCGAGATTCGTCTGGGCCAGATGCTGGCCAGGCACCCGCGTGACGAATACACCTTGAGTACCAAGGTCGGTCGTATCGTTCTGGACGAGCTGGAAACCGGCGCCCGGGACCTGGGCGAGAAGGGCGGCGTGTTCGAGCATGGCCGTCCGAACAAAGTCGTCGACGACTACACGGAAAAAGGCACCTACCAGTCCATCGAGGACAGCCTGAAGCGCATGAGCGTCGGTCATATCGATTTTGTCTGGGTGCACGACATCGCGCAGGACTTCTACGGCGACGAGTGGCTGGGCAAGTTCGAGATCGCACGCACCGGCGCGTTCCGCGCGCTGGATCGCATGCGCGACGAAGGCGTCATCAAGGGCTGGGGCCTGGGCGTGAACAAGACCGAGCCGGTGGAACTCCTGCTGGGCCTCGCTAACGCACGACCGGATGCCACGCTGCTCGCCGGGCGCTACACATTGCTCGATCACGCCCACGCGCTCCAGCGCCTGATGCCAGCGGCTGCCGCAAAGGGCGTCGACATCGTCGTCGRCGGCCCGTACAGCTCGGGCATCCTGGCCGGTGGCGCCCACTTTGAATACCAGGCGGCGTCGCCGGAAATCATCGCTCGCGTCGAAAAGATCAAGGCGCTGGCCACCCGCTACGACGTGCCGGTGAAGGCGGCGGCGGTGCAGTTCGTGCTGGCCCATCCTGCGGTGGCGGCGGTGATTCCCGGTGCCAGCAAACCATCGCGTATTGCCGAAGACCACGCCGCGCTCAAGGCGATCATCCCCGTCGACTTCTGGCGCGAGATGCGCCAGCAAGGCCTCGTGTCGCCGGAAGCGCCGTTGCCCGGCGACGCCTGAGCGCCCTTTTTTTCAAGCAACCGATACCCCAACACGGGTATCAAGTATCTGGTTTCCAAGGAGACACCCCATGGCGCAACCCGCGCTGTTCAAACCGATCCGTGTACGTAACCTCGACCTGACCAACCGGATCGTGATCGCGCCAATGTGCCAGTACTCGGCCGTGGACGGCCAGATGAACGACTGGCACYTGATGCACCTGGGTCAGCTCGCCAACTCGGGCGCCGCCCTGGTGACGATCGAAGCCACGGCCGTGCTGCCCGAGGCGCGGATCACCTGGGCCGACGTGGGCTTGTACGACGACGCGACGGAAGCCGCCATGCGGCGCACGCTGGAAGGCGTGCGCAAGTGGTCCAACGTGCCCATCGCGATCCAGCTCAACCACGCGGGGCGCAAAGCGTCGACTGACACACCCTGGGTCGGCGGCGCCCAGCTGGCGCCGGATGACGCCCATGGTTGGCAAACCGAGGCACCGTCGGCCGTGGCCTTCCTCGACGACTATCTGCCGCCCACGGCGCTGGACCGTGATGGCCTGGACCGTGTCCGCGACGCATTCGCCGCCGCTGCGGTGCGGGCCGCGCGGCTGGATATCGATGTGGTCCAGTTGCACGGGGCGCATGGCTACCTGCTGCATCAGTTTCTCTCGCCGATCTCCAACCAGCGGACCGACGAATACGGCGGGTCGCTGGAAAACCGCATGCGTTTCCCCCTCGAGGTATTCGACGCCGTCCGCGCAGCTTTCCCCGCCGATCGTCCCGTCACGATGCGCGTGTCGGCGACGGATTGGGTCGAGGGCGGCTGGGATCTGGAGCAGACCCTCGTGTTCGCCCGTGCCCTCGAAGACCACGGCTGCGATGCCATCCATGTGTCGACGGGCGGTCTCGATGCCGCGCAGAAGATCCCTGTGGGCCCCAGCTACCAGGTGCCCTTCGCCCGCGCGGTGAAGCAAGCCGTAAAGATGCCCGTCGTGGCCGTCGGCCTGATCACCGAAGCCGAGCAGGCGGAGGCCATCGTGGCCACAGGCGACGCGGACATGATCGCTCTGGCGCGCACGGTGCTGTTCGATCCACGGTGGCCCTGGCACGCGGCTGCCCAGTTGGGCGGGCAGATTCACCATCCGCCGAAGCAATACCTGCGGTCACAGCCGTCGCGTTTCCGGCATCTGTTCGCTGTGCCGGAACATATGGCCGCCGAGGCGGGCTGGGCCGAAGACGGTGAAGGTCGTCTGCTTTAACCCGCTTACGGACTGCTGCGACAAGATGCGCCAAGCGCGCCAGTGTACCGATCGGTACACTGGCGACTACTCAACGCTGGAGTGCCTCCCGATGGCCGCGCCTGTCCCTCCGTTCAATCACGAATCCGCCGTGCAGAAGGTCCGTCTTGCCGAAGACGGCTGGAATAGTCGCGACCCTGCCAGGGTGGCCCTCGCTTACACCGTCGACAGCCAGTGGCGGAATCGCGCCGAGTTCGTCACCGGCCGCGAGGCAGTCGTCGCCTTCCTTACGCGTAAGTGGCAGAAAGAGCAGGATTACCGGTTGATCAAGGAGCTGTGGGCCTTTACCGGCGATCGCATCGCCGTGCGCTTCGCCTATGAATGGCACGACGACAGCGGTAACTGGTTCCGCTCCTACGGTAACGAGAACTGGGAGTTCGACGCCGCAGGCGAGATGCACCATCGCTATGCATGCATCAACGATCTCCCCATCGCCGAGAGCGAGCGCAAGTTCCACTGGCCGCTGGGACGTCGTCCGGATGATCACCCGGGTCTCTCCGACCTGGGACTCTGATGGCCCGCGTCGTCTTCGAACGAGCCGATGTCATACCCCTGGTCGCGGATGCCTTCCGCGAGCTGGGGTATGACGGCGCGAGCATGAGTCGGATCACGGAGCGCACCGGGCTGGGCAAAAGCAGCCTTTATCATTTCTTCCCCGGCGGCAAGGAGGAGATGGCGGCGGTCGTGCTGGACGATGTCGACGACTGGTTCGAGCGACATATCTTCGTGACCTTGCGTGAGGGTGAGCCGCATGGGGCCATCGCCGCCATGTGGTGTGAGGTGGACAGGTATTTCCAGTCCGGAGGCCGCGTATGCC
>NZ_JBFUJE010000371.1:0-3905 GCF_056401535.1 Luteibacter sp. P4_E6
MCATCCGAAGGAACACCATGCCGGCTGAGCGTTTCCGCCGTCTTCCCGGCCTCCTGTTCGGCGCTTTCTGCGCCGCCGCGTTCGGTTTCGCCGCCGGTGCCGTCTGGATGGTGCCGTCGATGATGTTCGGCCGTGCCCTGCCCGCGCTGGTCCTTCCGGCAGGCTGGGTACTCGGTATCGTGGTTCGCCGCTGGCTGCGGATCGACCGCGTCCTGGGCTCGGCCCTGGCCGCGCTCGCTACCCTGCTGGCGGCGGGCTATACCGCCTGCCTGGTCGCCGCAGCCACCATCTCCGGGATGATGGGCCTCGGCTTCGGCCAGGCTATCCATGACGCCGGGGCCCCCATGCTCCTGGAGCTGGCCCGCCTGGCCCAGGGACCCTGGGACCTGGTGCTGTATGTCGCCGGCGCCCTGCTCGCCGCGCTGGTCGCCTGGCCGATCGGCCGCCGCCCGCCAGGCCGCCACTGACTTCATAAGCCGTAAATGCCCGGCCTAGGAAGATGGCGGGTGCATAACCAGTCAACCGGCGGTCGCCGACCGCGTTTACCGGAGTGATCCAGGCCGTATGGAGCATGAGGATGCCAACACCGAAGAAGCGAAGGGCGCCGTGAACGGCTCGCTCGCGCTCGACAGCGCATCCCTGGACGATGTCCGCGAGGTTCCGGCGAACATGGACGCCTTCCTGGCGGCCATCGAACGCAGGGCCTGGCGCATGGCCGAGATTCATCTGGGCAACCGCGAGGACGGCATGGATGCGGTGCAGGACGCGATGCTGCGCCTGGTCCGCCACTATGCCGACAAGCCGCCCGGCGAATGGACGCCGCTGTTCTGGGGCATCCTCCGCCGCCGCATCGTGGATCTCCAGCGCCGCCGCAAGGTTCGCTCGATCATCGTTGGCTGGATCGGCGGCGGACGCGACGAGGATGGCGACGAGTTACCGGCCTGGGAACCCGCCGACGACAGTCCGGATCCGTCGGCCCGGCTGCAGGATTCGCAGGCGTACGGCGACATTGTCGTCGCGGTACGCAAGTTGCCCCAGCGCCAGCGTGAGGCGTTTACCTTGCGCATCATGGAAGGGCTGGATGTCGCCGAAACGGCGGCCGTGATGGGCTGCTCCGACGGCAGCGTGAAGACTCACCTTTCGCGCGCGATGCATGCGCTGCGCGATCAACTGGAGGCATGGCGATGAGCCAGCACGATCGAGACCTCGAACGTCGCGCCCGGGAACTCTACCTGCGCGCCAGCCGCGATGTGGATCCGGTAACGGCCGGCCGCCTGCGCGCGGCGAGGCGTACGGCGCTGGCCGCACCGCACGAATCCGCCGCGCGTCGACTGATGCTCCCCGCCGGCGCGTTCGCCGTCGTCGCGCTCGCCTCGCTCATGCTCTGGCAACCGGGCGGCGCACCGCCTTCGGCACCACCGGCGGTCATGCAGTCGGCGGACACCGAGGCGACCGACCTGCCGCCGGATCCGGATAGCACCGATCCCGCTCTTTACCAGAACCTGCAGTTCTACAGCTGGCTGGCCTACAACGACACGCAGCCGTCCGCTGCCCACAAGTGATTCCCATGCGCCGCCTTCCTTTCGTCATCGCCATCCTGCTCGCCCTGGCGGCGCCTTTCGCCGCCCCGGCGCAGGACCGTCCGCCGTTGCCGGCCGGAGGGTCCGATTGGCCCGACAGCCAGCATCCGACCGTGCCGCCGCGTCCATGGAGCCAGCTCACGCCCGACGAAAAGGACATCCTTTCCCCCGTGGCTCACGACTGGGACGGTTTCACCCCGAGGAAGCAGTCGCACATGCTGGAGATGGTGCAGCGCTGGAAAGGCCTGCCGCCGGAACGCCGCGCCCAGATCCGCGACCGCATCGACCGCTGGCAGCACATGACGCCGGAAGAGCGCGCCGAAGCGCGCAAGAACCAGCAGAAATTCAAGGACCTCAGTCCCGAGCAGCGTGCCAAGCTGCACGACGCCTTCGAGCGTTTCCGCAACCTGTCGCCCGCGCAAAAGCAAGCACTGATGGAAAAGTGGCGCAACCAGAGCCCCGAGCAGCGCCGTCAGGCCATCGACAACATGGGGCCGAACGACGCCCTGCCGCCCCCGCCGCCGGGCGACCATGGGCCGCCGCCGGACGGTTCCGCTAAACTGGGCGGATGACGCAGACCACGCTGGAACTCCTCGACCGCCGTCGCTCCGTGCCTTCGCGCCAGCTCGGCGAACCGGCTCCCGACGAAACCACCCTCAAGCGCCTGCTCGAAGCGGCGATCCGCGTGCCGGATCACGGCAAGCTGGAGCCGTTCCGCATTCGCGTGCTGCGCGGCGAAGCCAAACGGCACTTCGGCGCACAGCTGGCAAAGCTCGCCGTGGAAGCCAACCCCGACCTCTCCGAATCCAAGCGTGAGAAGGAGCTTCGACGCTACGACCATGCGCCACTGGTTCTCGTCGTGTCGGCGAAGATCGACGACGAGAGCAAGGTGCCCGAGCTCGAACAGAACCTCACCGCGGGCTGCGTGGCATACAACGTGCTGCTTGGCGCCCAGGCGCTCGGCTATGGCGCGCAATGGCTTACCGGCTGGGCCGCGTACGATCGCAACGTGGCAAAGCTGCTCGGCATGAAGAAGAGCGAGCATGTCATCGGGTTCATCCACATCGGCACGCCTTCGATGGACGCGCCGGAGCGCGAGCGGCCCGCCTACGACGATATCGTGAGCGTGTGGACACCGTGAGCGCGGACTCCCTCGTCCACCTGGTGGACGGTAGCCTCTACGTGTTCCGCGCCTGGCATTCCATGCCGGACGAGTTCCACGACCAGGACGGCGAGTCGGTCAATGCCGTGCACGGTTTCACGCGGTTCCTCTGCGAGCTGCTCGAACGCACGCGCGCCGAACATGTGGCCGTGGCCTTCGACGCCTCGCTCACGACATCGTTCCGCAACGCCATTTATCCGGCCTACAAGGCCAATCGCGATCTGCCGCCGCCGCAGCTCGTGCGCCAGTTTTCACTCTGTCGCGAAATCTCCGCGGCGCTTGGCCTGAGCGTGCTCAACGATCACCAGTACGAAGCCGACGACCTCATCGGCAGCGCGCTGTGGGGTTTGCGTTCGCACGGTTTCCGCGGTGTCATCGTTTCTGCCGACAAGGACTTCGGCCAGCTGCTCGGCGAGCACGACGAACAGTGGGACTTCGCCAAGAATGTCCGCTGGGGCCCGGCCGGCGTCTTCGACAAGCTCGGCGTGCATCCTCACCAGGTCGCCGATTACCTGGCGCTGTGCGGCGATGCCGTCGACAACATCCCGGGCGTGCCCGGCATCGGCGCGAAGACCGCGGCGGCTCTGCTTGCCCACTTCGGCAGCCTCGACGCGCTGCTCGACCGCATCGACGAAGTACCGTACCTGCGTATCCGCGGCGCGGCGGCCTGCGCCGTTCGCTTGCGCGAGCATGCCGACCAGGCCCTGCTGTGCCGCCGCCTGACCCGCATCGCCCTGGATATTGCCGTTGCCGAGACCGCGGACGCGCTGCGCCGTCGCCAGGGCGAAGCGGCCACACTGGACGAGCTCTGCGAGCGTCTGCGCTTCGGCCCGCTCACCCGGTCCCGGCTGCGCGCGCTGATCTGAGGCGATTCCACCCAACGTCACACGGCCGCGCTACCCTTGCCCGGATACTTCGTATCCATCGCCAAGGAGCCCGCCCATGCAGACCAGCCCGTTGCCCCACGCCTCGCCGATCCCCGACGACGCCAGCGCGCCGGAAGAGGTGCTGCACAAGGCGAAGTGGCTGACCCTGAAGCGGCGCGGTCGCTGGGAGTACGCCGAACGGAACAATCCCGGCGGTGCCGTCATCATTCTCGCGGTGACGCCCGACGACAAGGTCGTCTTCGTCGAGCAGTACCGCGTGTCCATCCTGGCCAACAC
>NZ_JBFUJE010000372.1:0-3903 GCF_056401535.1 Luteibacter sp. P4_E6
CCGCATCCTCGATGCGGCTGGCCTTGCCCAGCGCCTCGGAGGCGACGGTGACGAATTCGGCCTCGATCTCGGCCTCGATCTCGGCTTCCAGCGCGTCGTCGAGCTTTTCGCCCTGRCCGGAGAAGAACTTGATGCCGTTGTCCTGGTGCGGGTTGTGTGAGGCGCTGATCACGATGCCCGCGTCGGCACGCAGGGAACGGGTGAGGAAGGCCACAGCCGGGGTGGGCATCGGGCCGAGCAGGCGCACATCCGCACCGGAGGCGACCAGGCCGGCTTCGAGCGCCGACTCGAACATGTAGCCGGAAACGCGTGTGTCCTTGCCGATCACCACGGTGACCTTGCGGCCATGGTCGCGGCGGTCGGGACCGGCGTTCGGGCCCCTGCCGTCGGCGGCGCGGCGGCGCGCGAGGACGGCTCCAAGGGCCCGGCCGAGGCGGAGAATGAAGTCCGCGCTGATGGGATAGGTGCCGACGTGGCCGCGGATGCCGTCGGTGCCGAAGTATTTGCGCTCGCTCATGCTGATCATCCTGCCGGGGACGGAGAAGCATACTCCGACAGGAGCTTTAACCAGATATTCCAAAGGCCTGTAGCACTTTTGTGGGACTGGCCGAGGATGCTGGAGCTTTGTCTGGGAGCCGGGCTTTGTTTGGGAACCGGGCTTTGTGTGGGAGCCGGCTATGCCGGCGATGGGGCCACGGCAACCTGGTTTTCGCCGCTGAAGCGGCTCCCACAGAGGGGAAAAGGCTGCAGCGCCGTGCTGGTTTACTCGTCGTCGGGCCAGCGGGGCATGGAAGGCTTGTCGATGCGGGGCGCGGTGTCGCCGGCTTTTACGGCGGCCCAGACGGCGAGGGCGTCGACTGTGGAGCCCACGTCGTGGACGCGGACCAGCACGGCGCCGCGCTGGACAGCGATCAGGGCGGCGGCCACGGAGCCGTGGACGCGAGCGGCCGGATCGGTGCGGCCGGTCATGGCGCCGATCATGGACTTGCGGGAGACACCCACATAGGCGCCCGCGCCGAGCTCGGCGAACCGGGCCGTCGCTCTCAGCAGGGCCAGGTTGTGCTCGAGGTTCTTGCCGAATCCGAAGCCGGGGTCGACCAGGACGCGCTTGCGGTCGATGCCGGCCAGCTCGCAGGAGAACAGCCGATCGGTGAGAAAGCGGTGGACCTCGCCGACCACGTCGTCATAGTCCGGCGCGTCCTGCATGGCGCGCGGCTCACCCTGCATGTGCACTAGGCAGACCGGCACGCGCAGCTCGGCAGCGGTGTCCAGCGCGCCTTCGCGGCGCAGCGCGTAGACATCGTTGATCATGCCGGCGCCCGCGCCGACCGCAGCGCGCATCACCTCGGGCTTGGAGGTATCGATGGACAGCGGCACGGTCGTCGCCGCGGCGAGGCGCTCGATCAGCGGCAGCACGCGACGAATCTCGTCTTCGACGGAGACGTCGTCCGCACCGGGGCGGGTCGACTCGCCGCCGATGTCGAGCATGTCTGCGCCCTCTTCCACCAGCTTCAGCGCATGCGCGTAAGCGGCGTCCAGGCTGTCGTACCGGCCGCCGTCGGAGAAGGAATCCGGCGTGACGTTGACGATGCCGACCACACGCGGCCGGTCCAGGACCAGGGCACGGCCGTTGCAGTCCAGTACGGTGGCGAAGGGGTCGTTCATGCGTCAGCCCTGCTGGGTGCCCGCCATCGGGCCCATGAATCGACGGTAATAACGGAGCTCGTCGATCGAATCGCGGATGTCCGAGAGTGCCGTGTGCGCGGAGTCCTTGTTGAAGCCCCGTGCGATCTCCGGCGACCAGCGACGCGAAAGCTCCTTCAGCGTGGACACGTCGAGGTTCCGGTAGTGGAAGAAACGCTCCAGCTTCTGCATCTCGCGGTGCAGGAAGCGGCGGTCCTGGCAGATGGAATTGCCGCACATGGGCGACTTGCCGGGCAGGACCCATTTCTTGAGGAAGGTGATGGTGGCCTCCTCGGCCTGTTCGGGCGTGGCATCCGTTTCCACCGCGCGGCCCCACAGGCCCGAGCGCTGGTGCTGGTTACGGTTCCAGGCGTCCATCTTCTGCAGGCGGGCATCGCTGTGCGAGATGGCGAAGACCGGGCCTTCGGCCAGCACGTTCAGATCCTTGTCCGTCACGATCGTGGCGATCTCCAGGATGGAGTCGTTGTCCGTGTCCAGACCCGTCATCTCCAGGTCGATCCAGATGAGGTTGTCCTCGTGTGCGGGCGTCATGGGTTCTCCTTGGAAGTACCGCGCAGTCTAGCGTATGCGATCATTCCCCGATGGCCGAACCGACCTTCTTCTGGCACGACTACGAAACCTTCGGCGCCGATCCCCGCCGGGACCGCCCCAGCCAGTTCGCCGGCATCCGCACCGATGCGGACCTGAACGTCGTCGGCGAGCCCCTGATGATCTACTGCAAGCCGCCCCGGGACATGCCCCCGCAGCCGGCGGCGTGCCTGATCACCGGCATCGCGCCGCAGCTGACCGAGCGCGAGGGCATGCGCGAGGCCGAGTTCGCCGCGGCGATCCACGAACAGCTGGCCGTGCCGGGCACCTGCACCGTGGGCTACAACTCGCTGCGCTTCGACGATGAATTCACCCGCCACCTCCTGTACCGGAACTTCTACGACCCGTACGGGCGGGAGTGGGAAAACGGCAATTCACGCTGGGACCTGATCGACCTGGTGCGCCTGTGCGAGGCCCTGCGCCCCGAAGGCATCGTCTGGCCGACGCGTGAAGACGGTAGCCCCAGCTTCAAGCTGGAACACCTGGCCACCGCCAACGGCCTGAAGCAGGACCGCGCACACGACGCCCTCTCCGACGTGGAAGCGCTGATAGCCCTCGCCCGCCTTATCCGCCAGCATCAGCCGAAACTGTGGGACTGGTACTTCGCCCTGCGCCGCAAGCAACGCGTCTTCGAGCTGCTCGACGTGGCGGCGATGACGCCGGTCGTTCACGTATCCTCGCGCTACCCGGCGAGCCGCCACTGCCTCACGGTCATCGCACCGCTGGCCGCGCATCCGTCACGCGCCGGCGAAGTGATCGTCTACGACCTCAGTGCCGATCCCTCCGACCTCCTCACGCTCGACGACGGCGACGTGGCCGACCGCGTCTTCACCTCGCGCGCCGACCTGCCCGAGGGCGTGGAGCGGGTGGCCCTGCGTACCGTGCGCGCGAACCAGGCGCCGGCGCTTGCGCCGCTGTCCGTGCTGAAGGGCGCCGATCACGGCCGTCTCGGGCTCGACATGGCCGCCGTGGAGCGCCACCTCGACATGTTGCGCAACGCCGAAGGCCTGGCCGAGAAGTTGCGCCGGATCTACGGCCAGGCGGCGTCACTGCCACCCGCCGAGGATCCCGAACTCGCCCTCTACGGTGCCTTCCTGCCTGACGCCGATCGCCGCCTGCTGGGCGACGTTCGCGCCACGCCACCCGAGCAGCTCGGCACGCGCCCGTTCAATTTCCGCGATCCGCGTTACCCGGAACTGCTGTTCCGTTACCGCGCGCGCAACTGGCCGGACACGCTGAGTGCCGACGAGCAGGCCCGCTGGGAAGCCTTCCGCGTGGATCGCCTCACCCGGCGCAGTGCCCTGACCACGCTCACCCTCGACGACTACAACGCCGAACTCACCGCCTTGCGCGCCCTGCCCGGCTCGCCGCTGCCCCTGCTCGACGAGCTGGAAGCGTGGGGCCTCGAACTCGCACCGAACTGACCCGACCCATGGCCAAGACCTACTTCACGCCCGCGACGTTCCGCTTCTTCAAATCGCTGATGCGCCACAACAACCGCGAATGGTTCCACGAGCACAAGGACGACTACGAGAAACATGTGCGTGAGCCGTTCCTTGCGTTGATCGGCGACCTCGACGCCCCGCTGAAGAAGATCAGCCCGCACTACCG
>NZ_JBFUJE010000373.1:0-3895 GCF_056401535.1 Luteibacter sp. P4_E6
GCCCTGATGCCCGTGGGCCGCTACGTGCTGGTGCGCAGCATCGACCGGCGCGAATTCGTCAGCGCCATGACCACGGTGGCCACCTTCGGGCTGCTTGGCTCCGTGTTCGGCCCCCTGCTCGGTGGCGCGCTGGTGGAATTCACCAACTGGCGGCTGATCTTCCTGATCAACGTGCCGGTGGGCATCGTCGGCCTGCTGCTCAATCGCACCGAAATGCCCGAATACCGCGTGGAACAGGCCAACCGCTTCGACACCACCGGCTTCCTGCTCTTTGCGGGGTCATCGGCCTTGTTCCTGATGGCCGCGGAGACCGTGGGTACGTCGGGCCACTGGCTGAGCATCGCCGGCTATGCCCTCGCCGCGGTGGCCTTCGGTGCGCTGTATGTGCGCCACAGCCGTCGCACGGCGCACCCGGTGAGCGACCTCTCCCTGCTCAAGGTGCGCAGCGTGTGGGTGTCGCTCGCCGGCAACCTGTTCACGCGGCTTGGCGTGTCCGGCATGTACCTGCTGCTGGTGCTGTTCCTGCAGATCGGCTGCGGCTGGTCGCCGCTGCACGCCGGCCTGATGATGGTGCCACAGGCGATCGGCTCGATCTCGGTCAAGCCCTTCATCCACCGGCTGCTCACGCACTTCGGCTATCGCAGGCTATTGCTCGGCAACACCATCGCGGTCTCTATCGTGCTGTGCTCGTTCGCGCTGCTCACGCCGGAAACGCCGATGTGGATCATCGCCAGCTTCGTCTACGTCTATGGCGCCTTCATGTCGCTGCAGTACACCTCGATGAACACGCTGGCGTACGTGGACCTGGATGTCCGCCACGCGGCCATGGCCTCTTCCATGGCATCAACGGCGCAATACCTGTCGATGAGCTTCGGCATCGCGTTGGCCTCGCTGCTGATGGGTGGCTTCCTCGGTTCCCATGACGCCCAGGGTTATGTATCGGCCTTCCGCTGGTCGGTGATCGTGCTGGGCATGATCACTCTCGCCGCGAGCTGGGTTTTCAGCCGCCTACGCGACACGCGGGTTGCCACGGTCACCGACGCCACGGCATAAAGGGTACCCTCGGGAACGACAAGGAGTGACCCCATGCACGATTCCGCAGGCATCCTGCTGACCCTTTTCATCATCTTCGTCGCCGCGCAGATCGGCGGCGAGATTGCGCAACGCCTGCGTCTGCCGGCCGTGGTGGGCGAAATCGCCGCCGGTTGCGTGATCGGTCCCTCGGCGCTTGGCTGGATCAGCGTGCCGGATATCGCCACCGGCACCCCGCTGGATGTCCTCGCGGAAATCGGCGTCATCCTGCTCCTTTTCTCAGTCGGCCTGGAAACGCGGCTCGACGATCTGAAGAAGGTCGGTGCGAGTGCCTTCATGGTCGGCGTGCTCGGCGTGATCATCCCCTTCGCGTGTGGCGCCGTGTGGGCGCATGGCTCCGGCTTCGACTGGATCCGCTCGATGTTCGTCGCCGCCGCCTTCGTCGCCACCTCGGCCGGCATCACCGCGCGCGTGCTGCAGCAACTGGGTGTGCTGCAACGCCGTGAAGCGCGGATCATCCTGGGCGCCGCCGTGATCGACGACATCCTGGCCATGCTCCTGCTCGGCATCGTGTCGTCACTGCAAGGCGGTGGCGATGTCGATATCGGCGGCCTGGTCGGGACACTGCTCGGTGCCATCGGCTTCGTCGCCGTGATCGGCTGGGGCGGCACGCGGGTCATGCGCCGCGGTTCCGGCTGGCTGGACAAGCCGAGCAACCCGATGTCGCCGCTGGCGATCGTACTGGCCCTGTGCCTGGGTCTCGCGTTCCTGTCGATGAAGTTCCACCTGGCCGCGATCATCGGCGCCTTCCTCGCCGGCATGATCGCCTCCGAGACCAGCCAGCGACACCAGCTCGAGGAGCAGACGGCACCCTTGCTGGCCTTCCTCACACCCTTCTTCTTCGTGGTCACCGGCGCCAAGGTGAACCTTTCGGCGCTGGCCAGCGCGAGTGCGCTGGGCATGCTCGCCGTGGTCACCGTCATCGCCATCGTCTCCAAGCTGGCCGGCGGTTACCTCGGCTCGATGTCGTTGGGTCGACGCGGCGCGCTGATCGTCGGCTTCGGCATGGTGCCGCGCGGCGAGGTAGGCGTCGTCATCGCGTCACTGGGGCTCGCGGCCGGTGTCTTCGACGAAACGATCTACGCCGTCATCGTCGCGATGTCCCTGCTCACGGCCATGGTCACTCCGCCGGTGCTTGCCCTGCTGCTGAAGGACCGCTCCGCACCGACTGGTACGCCGTAAGCGCCTCATCCCGGCTGCGCTTGAGATCGACCAGCGGTCGCGGGTAGCCCGACTGTTTCAGGAAGGCCTCGTCTTCCCATGGCGCGTGGACGAGGCGACCTTTTGCATGCGCGAGCTCCGGTACCCACCGACGGATATACGTGCCGTCGGGGTCGAATTTCTCCGACTGTGTCACCGGATTGAAGATGCGGAAATACGGTGCGGCGTCCGCACCACTGCCGGCCACCCACTGCCAGCCCATCGCGTTGTTGGCCAGGTCGGCATCGACCAGCGTGTCCCAGAACCATTTCTCGCCGAGCAGCCAGTGCTGACGAAGATTCTTCGTCAGCAGGCTCGCCACCAGCATGCGCACGCGGTTGTGCATCCAGCCCGTAGCCCATAACTCGCGCATGCCGGCGTCGACGAGGGGGATCCCGGTCTTGCCTTCTTTCCAGCGCTTGAGCGCATGCGCGTCGCGCTTTTCCCAACGGAAAGCGTTGAACTTCGGATTGAAGTTTTCCTTCGGCGTTTTCGGAAAGTGATACAGCAGATGGTGACCGAACTCGCGCCAGCCGAGCTGACGCAGGTAAGGCTCGATGTCGGCGCCGTTCTTTCGTTTCTTGACGCGCTCACGCAGGCCCTCCGCCACCTGAAGCGGCGAGATCTCGCCGAAATGCAGGTGTGGCGAGAGACGCGAGGTGCCGTGTCTGGCCGGTATGTCGCGACCTTCCACGTAGTGGCCGACGGCATCGTCGGCGAAGAGGTCGAGCATCTCCTGCGCGCCCTGCTCGCCCGGCGTCCATTCGGCGAAGCCGCTCGCCCAGTCAAGCGTCGGCAGCAGGCCCAGTGCGTCGAGCGACGACGTTTTCGGCAATTTTGCCAGGTGCAGGGACGACGGTTCTTCGACCGGGCCGACCGCATCGATGCGCGTGCGCAGGTTGCGCCAGAACGGGGTGAACACCCGGTAGGGCTCGTTCTGCTGGGTGGCGATGTCCCAGGGCTCACACCAGAGCGCGGCGTTGAACGAGGCGACCTCGATGCCGTCGCTTTCCAGTGCGCGCCGCACCGCCTTGTCGCGTGCGATCGCTTTCGGTTCGTAGAGGCGATTGAAGTAGACGGCTGTCGCGCCGGTCGCGTCGATAGCGGCCCGCAAGGCGTCAAGGCTGGAGCCCTGCAGGATCTGCAGGCTGCCTTTATGCCGGCCCAGGGAGGTGTCGAGCGCGTCGAGCGAGTGATGCAGCCACCAGCGGCTGGCGGCGCCGGGCGCCCATTCGCCCTCCTCGTCGGGGGCGTGGACGTAGAGCGGCACCACCTTTTCGTGGGCAGCCACGGCGGCATGAAGGGCGGGATTATCTGCAAGACGCAGGTCGCGGCGGAACCAGAGGATGGCTGTACTCATCCGCCTAGTATCCACGGAATGCGTGAAGCCAGAATCGCTCCATCGTCGTTCAGCCGACATGCTTAGACTGTTCCCCATGCGGCTAACCCTGCCAGCCGCCCGAAAGGAGACCACCATGAATTTCAAGACCGTCCTCGGCATCCCGATGGCCGCCCTGCTCGCCACCGCGGCAGTCGCCCCCGTTTCGGCCGCCACGATCACCCGGTCCGACGGCATCTATGTCCGCTGCGACCAGTGCGGCGT
>NZ_JBFUJE010000374.1:0-3863 GCF_056401535.1 Luteibacter sp. P4_E6
GTTCATTGCCTTCAGTTTCGAGTTGCCCAATCCCTGGTGGGCCGTCATCACCGTTTTCTTGACCAGCCAGCCCTCGATTGAGGGCGCGGTCTGGGCCAAGGCAGCGTTTCGCGTGGTGGGCACCGTCATCGGACTCATCGCTGCGCTAGCCATTATCCCCAACACGGTCGACGCGCCGGAACTGATGCTCATAGCGCTTGCCAGCTGGCTTGCACTCTGCGTCTATGTCTCCTTGCAAGACCGCACGCCGAGAAGTTACCTACCGCTGTTGGCAGGTTACGGCGCCATCCTCGTCGGCTTGCCGGTCATCGACAACCCCGTCAACATCTTCACGACGGCTATTGCCCGCACTGAAGAAATCCTGATCGGGGTTGTGTGCGCATCGCTCGCCCACGCGCTGATCCTACCTAGGAGTGTGCATGCGGTCCTAGGTGCCAAAGTCCAAGGTGCGATAGAAGGTGCGCGGGGGGCCATCACCAAAGTCATTGACGGGGCCACCGCGCCGGCCGACGAACTCAGCCGGTTGCGCTTTGCCACTGCGACAGTCGATGTCGCCCTGCAGGCCTCGGTGCTCGCCTTTGAATCGCCCCGGGGCCAAAGCCGAGCACCGGCTGCCAAGGCTCTTGCTGAGCGCCTTGCAGCCCTATTGCCCCTGCTCTCTGCCGTCGACGACCGCCTGAGCCAACTACCTGCCCGGGACCGAAGCCCTGCCCTTAAAGAAGCGCTCGCTAGGGCGAGGGACTGGTTTGAGGGTGACGGGCTTGACGCATTTGGACTTCGTGCACTCAAAGCATTACTGCGCGCAACTGTGCCGGCTGCAACGGCCACGACAGGATGGACCGCACTTGTCGAAATCAGCCTTGCAGAACGCATGGGCGAGCTAGCCGTCGCATGGCACGAGTGCCTGCATCTGGCCGACGCACTGGCAACGCCCGACCGTGATATGAGCCCGACGGCGGCACGTCTGGTTGAACACTCCCCGGTCTTGAGTCTGCACGTCGACCAGGCCGTAGCTGCCTGGTCTGCGCTCAATGCTGCCATCGCCGTTCTGGTGTGTGGCGGATTGGCTCTTTGGATTCAGTGGCCTCCAGCGACTGTCGGCATCGGCATCGCCGCCGTACTCACGTCGCTCTTTGCCGCCTTCGACGACCCGACCCCCGTCATGCGCAAGATGCTGGTCTGGACACTTGCTTCTATCCCCATTGGCGCGATTTACGTGTTTGCCATCTTGCCCTTGCTCGACGGTTTCATTCCGCTGGCCATTGTCCTTTTTCCGCTCATCGCGATTCCCGCAGCACTCATGACCGTGCCCCGGCACGCGCTGCGCGCCCTGTCGGTGCTGCTGGTCACCACCACTGTCATCGGTATCCAGCCGAGTTATCACGGCGACATGGAAGCGTTTGCCAACCTCGCCCTGTCGTCATCGCTTGGCACCACGGTTGCCCTGCTGCTCACCCAAGCAGTCCGGGTGATGGAAGGCCAGTGGGTCGCCCGGCGCATTGTCCGCTCCGGCTGGCGCGACTTGTCGGCGCTTGCAAGGCGACCGCCGGCCTCGGTCGTCCCCTTTGCTATGCGCATGCTCGACCGGGTCGGGTTGCTCTTGCCGAGAATTCCGCCCGCATCGCGACTGGCGGCCAGTAGCCTACGGGACCTTCGCATTGGCGTGAGCCTCAGTGAACTCATTGCCCTACGTGCCGTCATGGACGAGACCGGGACGATCGGCCTTGCGCGCTTGCGAGAAGCGCTGGTCCGCTACTTTGACATGCTTGCGGTCAGACCCGACGCACCAACGCCTATCCAGGTCACCGATGCGCTTGCCTCCTTGCAGCCGACGGTGCTCGCTCTGATACCGTATCGCTCGCGCCTGCGTGGCGTGTCGGCCTGGGTCGGTCTACGCCACACTCTTGCCACGAGAGACGGCCATGAACGGTGAGTGGGACGTCGGCGGGGTTTTTTTGCATGGCGCGCTAGTGACAGCACTGCTCGCCGGTGTCAGCCACCTCGTGCTCCGCTGGGTTCTTGGCCGCACGCACGCGTATGCTTGGATGTGGCACCCCGGCCTTGCCGATGCCGCCCTCTTTGTCGTTCTCTGGGCCGGCTTCGCAGCCGTGCTCCACCGCTGATGGTCTGGATAGCTGCCATGCGTCCCACTCTGCGCGCAATCATCCGCGTCCTCGTCACCCTAGTCGTGGTGTTCGCTGCCTGCCTTGCGGGCTATTTCCTGTGGCAGTACTACCAGGTGGACCCCTGGACCCGCAACGGGCGCGTGCGTGCCGACACCATCCAGATAACTCCGGACGTAACTGGCCTTATCACGGAGGTGCATGTCAGGGACAACCAGCGCGTGAGGCGCGGCGAGCTTTTGTTCGTCATCGATCATCCCCGATTTACACTGGCGCGCGCGCAGGCCGCCGCCAATGTGCGCACGCTCGACATCCAGATTGACCAGGCCCGTCGTGAAAACGCGAGAAACCGGCGTCTTGGCAACCTTGTCAGCAACGAGATGCGCGAAGAGAGCCAGATGAAGGTCGACACGCTCACTGCCAACCGTCTGCAGGCGCAGGCTGCACTTGATACCGCCGACCTGAATCTCGCCCGGACGGATGTGTTGGCACCCACGGATGGCATCGTGTCGAACATCGAGCTCCAGCCGGGAGATTATGCGACGGCGGGGAAACCAGTTTTTGCCCTCATCGACACTGCGTCGTTGCGCGTGGAGGGATACTTCGAGGAAACAAAAATTCCCCGCATCCATGTGGGTGACGTGGTCGATGTCATCTTGATGGGTGAGTCGGCCGTCATGCATGGCCATGTCGAGAGCATTTCAGGAGGTATCGAAGATCGCGACACGGTCAGCAGCCCGAGGCTGCTTGCCAACGTCAACCCGACCTTCAACTGGGTACGGCTTGCCCAACGCATCCCCGTGCGGGTCAGGCTCGATTCGATTCCTGCCGGCGTGCTGCCCATTGCCGGGCGCACGGCAACCGTACGCATCAGGCCTGTCGTTATCAGGAATCCGAGATGAGGCGGCGAGCCCTTGTGCTTGCAGCCGTGACCCTGCTAGCCGGATGCACGGTGCTCACGCCTGATTACCGTCGCCCGCCTTCTGCCGTCATGGAGCGGCCCGATGTACAAGGCCCATTTCGGGTCATAGATAATTCCGCTGTCAGCGTAGCACCCGCTATCGACCAGTGGTGGCGCCTGTACGGCACGCCCCAACTCAATTCCCTCGTCGACCAGGCGTTGACCGCCAACACAGACGTCCGCATCGCTGTCGCTAACCTTGCCCGTGCGCAGGCGGGTCTTGACGTCTCTCGCGATGCCCGCCTGCCCCAGATCGGCCTGCAAGCAGCCGGCGCCTATGCACGCGACTCTGCAGAGGAACAGTTGGTCGCGGGCCCGCTGCCAAACGAGCGCACATATGAGCTCGGTGCATCGGTGTCGTACCAAGTTGACCTCTTCGGCCAGGTGCGCCGTTCGATCGAGGCTGCAAACGCCAACGTGGACGCCGCACGGGCCGCCCAGGCGGCAACCCGAATGACGGTCGCCGCCCAGACGGTGCAAGCCTTCATCGGCGCATGCGCGGCCGGGCGGGAACTGGTGGTGGCCCGGCGCGCCATCGATATCCAGCGGCAGGAGACCCAGCTTGCATCGCGTCAGTTCAGTGATGGCCGGAACACGTCGCTGGACGTGACCCGCTCTACGACGCAAGAAGAACAACTGCTCTCCACGCTCCCGGTCTACGAGAGCCGGCGGAAAGAAGCCCTCTATCGCCTGGCAGTCCTTACGGGTGTTCCGCCCACCGGTTTCCCGCCGAACCTCGCTGACTGCACCGCGGAGCCCGTCCTCACTCAGGCCATTCC
>NZ_JBFUJE010000375.1:0-3859 GCF_056401535.1 Luteibacter sp. P4_E6
CTTGCCCGCTGCCGCGGGATCGCCGATGAATCGGCTCCTACATGGGGTTTGCAGCCCTGCCACAGGGGGTGCAGACGCCCTCTGAACGCCCCGCTCTCTGAGTTGAGCCTGACCGGTCCATCCATCATGCGTTGAGCCATAACGCCCCGTTCGTTAAGCTCCCCCGGTTACCTCACTTGATGCCACTTGGGGGCCGACCGGTCCGGGGATTGTTTTTGAGCGCTGTTACCACGACCGAACGAAGCCATCCGATCCTCACCGCGCTGCTGCTGGCGGTCCTAGTCGCGGGCCTCAATGTGGGCCTGTGGTTCCTGGGGAACATTCCACGCGGCCCCGACGACTGGAACGGCCCCATCTCGGGCTTTGCCTTCACGGCTTACCAGCGCTACCAGAACCCGATGAGGGGCGATCTCTCCAGCGATCCCGAGATCACCGGCGACCTTCATCTGGTCCACCGGTATTCCCCTCGCATCCGTACCTATTCGATGCTGGAAAACCCGCAGACGATCCGCCTGGCCGACAAGGAAGGCCTGGATGTGATGGCAGGTGCCCAGATCGATACGCGCCTGGAGAACAACGAGCGCGAGATCGACGCGCTGATCGCCCAGGCCCACCGTTTCCCCAAGACCATCTCGCGCGTCATCGTCGGTAACGAGGTTCTTTACCGAGGCGATCTCAAGCCCGAACAGATGATGGCCTACCTCGACCGCGTGCGTGCCGCCGTGCACCAGCCGGTCTCCATGGCCGAGCCGTTCCACGTGTGGATGCAGAATCCGGAACTGGCCGACCACGTCGATTTCATCACCGTCCATCTGTTCCCCTACTGGAACGGTATCGACCGCAAGGACGCCGTGCCCGACTCGATCGGCACGCGTGAGGCCGACGGCTCCAAGGACACCGACGGTAGCTTCCAGGCCCTTCAGCATCGCTTCCCGGGCAAGCACATCGTCATCGGCGAGATCGGCTGGCCCTCCAATGGCGATCGTCACGAATACGCCTACCCGACCGTTTCCAACGAAGCGATCTTCCTGCGCGACTTCTTCAACATGGCCAAGCGCAAGGGCATCGACGACTACTACGTCCTCGAAGCCATCGACCAGCCGTGGAAGGAAAACCTGGGCGAAGGCCGCACCGGCGCGTACTGGGGCATGTTCAATGCCGATCGCCAGCTGAAATTCCCGTTCAAGGGTCCGGTCACCGAAGACACCAGCTGGCCGTGGAAGGCTTTTGCGGCGTCGGCCCTGGCCTTCTTCCCGATGGTCTGGTTCGGCAGTCGCTTCCGTYGGTTCAAGCTGATGGGCCGGCTGTTCTTCATGGCCCTGCTGCAGTTGGCCTGCGGCCTGATCGTCTGGTCGGCCACCCTGCCCTTCAACTTCTACCTGAGCCCCTTCGACTGGGCCATGCTGATCCTGCTGTTCCCGGCACAGATCGCCATCCTCGCCATCCTGTTGATCAACGGATTCGAGTTCACCGAAGTGCTTTGGCGTCGCGAATGGATCCGCCATGCCGGCATGCTGCCGTACGACCCGGTCGAGAAGCAGCCCTTCGTTTCCATCCACCTGGCTTGCCACAACGAGCCGCCGGAGATGGTGCAGATCACGCTGGATTCGCTGGCCAGGCTGAATTACGAGAACTTCGAAGTGCTGGTGCTGGACAACAACACCAAGGATCCCGCGGTGTGGGAACCGGTAAAGGCCTACTGCGAAAAGCTGGGCCCGAAGTTCCGTTTCTTCCATCTCGAGCCGTGGCCCGGTTACAAGGCAGGTGCGCTGAACTTCGGTCTCACCGCCACGGACGAGCGCGCCGACGTGGTCGCCGTGATCGATGCCGATTACGAGGTCCGTGAGGACTGGCTGGCCGCGCTGACCGGCTACTTCCACGACTCCAAGGTGGCCGTGGTGCAGTGCCCGCAGGCCCACCGCGAATTCGAGAACAACCGGTTCCGCCGCATGACGGCTTGGGAATACGACGGCTTCTTCCGCATCGGCATGCACCACCGCAACGAGCGCAACGCGATCATCCAGCACGGCACCATGACCATGGTTCGTCGCTCCGCGCTCGAAGGCACCGGCGGCTGGTCCGAATGGACGATCTGCGAGGATGCCGAGCTCGGTCTGCGCCTGATGCATGCGGGTTACGAACTGGTCTACGTCGACGAGTTGATGGGCAAGGGCCTGACGCCCGCCGACTTCAAGGCCTACAAGAGCCAGCGTTACCGCTGGGCCTTCGGCGCCATGCAGATCCTCAAGGGCCGCTGGAGCTGGATGACCCGCAAGGGGCCCCTCTCGGCAGGTCAGCGCTTCCACTTCCTCACCGGCTGGTTCAGCTGGTTTGCCGATGCCCTGCACTTCATCTTCACGATGATGGGGCTGCTGTGGACCGCCGGCATGATCTATGCGCCGCAGTACTTCAACCTGCCGATGCAGCTGTTCCTGATCCCCGTGATCGGGTTCTTCTTCGCCAAGGCGATCTTCGGCTTCGTGCTCTATCGCGCACGTGTCCCGTGCAGCTGGTACGACACCATCATGGCGTCGGTGGCCAGCATGGGCCTGTCCCACGCCATTGCCCGCGGCATCCTGCACGGCCTGACGCGCGAGAAGACCGCCTTCGTGGTCACTGCCAAGAGCCGTCGCATGGGTGGCAGCAGCTTTGCCGCTTTCGCACCCGTGCGTGAGGAAGGTCTCATGGCGATCGCCCTGCTCTGCGCGGTGATCGGCATGGCGATGCACTACGGGACGAGCTACGTGGAGAGCGTGTTGTGGATGTTCATCCTCACCGCGCAGTCCATTCCGTACGTGTCGGCACTGGTCGGCGCCTGGATCGCGCACACCGCCGGTGATGAGGCAGGCTGAACCGGCGCGGGGTCGTTCACGTTTGTGTATCGACCCTGCACGCCGCGCGCGGTAACTTACGCCAAGACTTGATGTCAGGGGACGCCGGAGGCGCCCCGCTCGCCGCCGTACCCACGGTGTTGGTTCACGACCGGAACGGGATGCTCATGCGCCGAACCAGACGCCATGGACTGCTGCTTCTGCCGTGGTTCCTCCTGCCCTGCCTCGCCCATGCCGGCGTCGTCCTTACCGTGGACGGTGTCGACGAGAGCCTGAAAAACGCCGTCGTCGCGGGTGTCGAGCTGAGCCAATACGCCAAGCGCGATGCGACCGCGGCGCAAATCCGGCGTCTTTACGACAAAGCCCCCGACCAGGTTCAGTCCGCGCTGCGGCCCTACGGTTACTACGAAGCCACGGCCACGGGCGACATCAAGCAGGTCGGCAACGACTGGCAGGTGACTCTGCACGTGGTTCCCGGCATGCCAGTGACCGTGAAGACGGTGAACGTCGGTATCGACAAGGAGCCCGCCAAGCTTCCCCAGATCGCTCGCGCCCTGCGCGGCGTCAATGGACTGAAGGACAAACCACTCAACGACGGCCAGTACGACGCGGCACGCGATGCCGTCAGCGGCGCGCTGACCGCGACAGGCTTTCTCGACGCGAAGCTGGTCACGCATCGTGTCGAAGTGAACCGCGCCGAACACAGCGCCACCGTGGAACTGACCTGGGAAACCGGCAAGCGCTATCGCTACGGCAAGATCCACTTCGAGAACTCGCAGTTCCGCGAAAGCTTCCTGGATCGCTACGTACCCTTCAAGAGTGGCGACTACTTCTCGCAGAACCAGTTGCTGGATTTGCAGCAGGCGCTCAACGGTGCCGACTACTTCGCCGTGGTCAATGTCATGCCCGATACGGACAACGCGAAGGACGGCACGATCGACATCAACGTGGAGCTGGCACCCGCCAAGCGCACGATCTACACCGGTGGCCCGTTCTTCGGCACCGTTACGGGCGCCGGTCTGCAGGGC
>NZ_JBFUJE010000376.1:0-3852 GCF_056401535.1 Luteibacter sp. P4_E6
CAGTGGGCGCGCTCGTCGTGCAGCGTGGCGTCGGCGGCGTTCAGGGCCCGGGAATCCATAGCAGGCAAAGCCCCCCGGCGAGAGACTCGATGTCGGTACGGTGCAGCTCGTAGTGGCCCTTGGCCGCGCGTCGGCGACCCAGGGTGATGAGCCTGCACAATTCGGTATAGCCGGCCTGGTTCTCCACCAGCAGAACCAGCACGGTGCCGTCCTCGAGCCGGAACTCACTGCCGACGATCAGGGGCAGGTTGCTTTCCAGCGAGGCCTCCAGCGCACGCACGATGCCGGAGAGGGAGCATTCGTCGGTGATGGCCAAGGCGCCGTAACCGATGTCCTTCGCACGTTCGAACAGTTCGCGCGCGTTGGATGCACCGCGCTGAAAACTGAAGTCACTCAGTGCATGCAGCTCGGCATAAGCGGGGGCGGGGGCATCTCCGTCGTTGGCGGGAGGCGGTAGTTCGAAGGGAAGCATGGAAACTCAGGCGAACCAGCCGTGCAGCATCCAGCCGTCGAGTGTGCCGGGCGGCAGGTAGGCCCAGGCCTGCTGGCCCTCTACCGTGCGCACGATGTAGTAATCGCGACGCGCATCGGCACCGTCCCACCAGCCACTCTCGATTCGCTCGGGGCCGGCAAGGACGGCGACCGGATCCGGTCGCATGGGCATCGGGCGAGGCAGCAACCAGAGCGGCCGGCGGCGACGCGGCAGGGAGACGACGGGGCCGGGGGTGCCATAACGCATGGCGCGCTCGGGCCGGTGGTCGGCGACCAGTGCGATCTGTCGCAACGCTGCGTCGCCCAGGCGTGCGCGCAGCCGCTCGTCGAGTGTCGGCCAGTCGAGGCCATCACCGCGAACGGGTTCGAACAGGTCGCGCAGGGGTGGCCGGAAAACCGGCAGCTCTTCCGCGACGAGTTCGATCGCCCGCGCCGGCGCCGGTAGGGTGGTTCGCTCGAGGCGTGTACGGGCCAGTTCGAAAAGTCGCTCCGCTTCGCGCTGCGGTGCCGCCATGGCAACCACGATGCGGGTGCTTTGGCCACGCGCGTGTTCGAGCGTCAGGGTGAAACGTTGCACGCCGCCGTCGCGTGCGGCAAGCAGGTTGGCCAGTTCACGGGTCAGGCGGCGCAACGGGAACAGCAACGGCTGGCTGCCGTCGAGTTCGCTGTCGAATTCGATTTTCTGCAGGAAGCTTGCCGGTGGTTGCCAGGCGGGCAGGGCATGCGCCGACTGGCCACGGATGCGGTCGAGCCATGCCACGCCATCGCGACCGATGCGTCGGGTCAATTCGGGACGGGGCAGGCGGAAGATGTCTTCCAGGCGACGGAAGCCCATCGCCTGCAACGACTTCACCATGCTGGCGGAAAGTCCGCTCCGGGTCAGCGGCAACGCGGCAAGCATGCGCAGTACGCCCTCGCGTTCCGGCAGCACCATGCCATCCTCGCTCGCGGCAAAAATCCACGAGGCGGCAGCAAAGGGCGTGGCGGCGAGGGTGTGCGGATGGCCTTGTTCGAGCAATCCGCTACGCAGGCGTTCGGCGAGCACCGGCCAGCCATCGAAAAGACGAAGGCTGGCACCGACTTCCATCAGGATGGCCTGGGGCGGCGCCAGGCTGACATGACCGCTGAACTGGTAACACCACGCGGCAATGCCGGCGAGCAGGCGGGTTTCGGCATCCCGGTCACGTGGGCGCACATCGAGGGCTGGGCATAGCGCCCGTGCGGCGGCGACGCTTTGCCCACGGCGTACGCCGAAGGCGGCGGCTTCTTCATTTGCGGCGGCGATCAGGCGTTGGCGCGCGTGGCCGTCGAGTAGAGCGGAGGGGCCTGCCTCCGGTGTCGCGGCGAAGGCGGCGGAGAACGCCAGGCCGGGAAAACGGAGACAGGCCCAAAGCATGGCTGCGGAAGAGGGGCGACGACGGAGCGTCCGTCACGACGGCGTGTGGAACGCGGCGTCATGACGGGATCCATCAGGCCCGCATGCGCAACAGCGGAGCGGTGGTGGTCAGCAGGCCACGCGACTTGAGGACATCCACGTAGGTGGCCTCGTCGCTGTTGCTGACCTTGAGGCGGAGCGCGGCCGGGCTGTTCTGCGCGGCGTGCGTGGCCGGGCGGAAAAGCATGGCGCAGGCGTCGCCGGTTTCGGCGGCCAGCTGCAGGCGACGCAGGCTGCGGTAGTCGATGTCGGGCAACCAGCCGACCACGGCGCCGCAGCAGCCCGAGCGCAGGCACTGCTCCATGCTCCATGCGGCCTCGGTGCTGCCGGCATGGATTTCATGCAGAAAGCGCAGGTCGACACCGGCCGCGGCCAGCGCGGGGGCATAGGGAAGATAAGGCGGCGCGACGAAGATCACGCGGCGGTGCTCCTGGGTCAGCGCGGCAAGTGCARGCATGACCAGATCCAGTTCGCCCAGGCCGTCATGCTCGAACAGGATTTCGCTGAGGGCACCCTGCGGCCAGCCACCGCCGGGCAGTTTCGCGTCGAGCGAGGTCCAGCCCGTGGACAGCGCGCGTACGCGCGGCTGACGGTCGGCGGAACGCCGCCAGATACCGGGATGGTCGAGCACCTGAGCGAGATTCGGGGAGGCGATGGCGTTCATGGTCAGGTCCTGCGAATGATGCCGACGTAACGCCCTTCAATGGCGAACGCGTGGCGACGGGGATCGACTTCGATCGGCTCGAAGTCGGGATTTTCGGGTAGCAACAGGACGCGGTTGCGGTCGTGCTTGAGGCGTTTCACGGTGACTTCGTCGTCCAGCCGGGCGACCACGATCTGGCCATCGGTGGCGACGGCCGTCTTATGCACGGCAAGTAGGTCGCCATCGAGGATGCCCACATCACGCATGCTCAGGCCGACGACACGCAGGAGGTAATCGGCGCGCGGGCGGAACAGCGCGGGATCGACTTCCAGTTGCGATTCGATGTTTTCCTCGGCGAGGATGGGCGAGCCGGCGGCAACGCGGCCGATCAGCGGCAACTCGTTGGCTGCCTGGCCGCGCAGGCTCGAGGCGAGACCGGGGGGAATGCGCAGCCCGCGGTGCTGCGGGGAGCGCTCGAGCACGCCTTTACGGACCAGGGACTCGACGCAGGCCTGTGCCGAACTGTGGCTGGAAAAGCCCAGGGCATCGGCGATCTCGCGCAGTGTCGGCGGGAGCCCTTGCGCTTGCAGGTATTCCTGCAGGAAGGAAAGGGTCTTTTGCTGACGCTCGGTAAGGGTAGGTGTCGACATGCGTACATTTGTACACATGCCAGGAGAGCGGCGCAAGGGGGAGCTTCGATTACGGGATGACTCAAGGGCGTGTCGCCCTATCTCAATCCGGTTTTCCCTTACACGAAGGCGAGGGCAAGGGCATCTGGAGATGGCTTGCCATTGGGCAAACCATGGACGAACTCCCGGGATAAGCCGTCTGAGAGGCCCAGAGAACCGCCATGACCCCCGTCCATGCCTCCAGCGCGACATCTTCCTCTAAGCCGGCTGGCCATGAGCAGCTTGCATGCCCCCCATCGCCAAAGCAGGATGCCGACATGGAACACAGACTTAGCCGGCTGGAAGTCACCACCCAGCATATCCAGGACGATCTTCGCGATCTTCGTACCGATGTGGGCGAGTTCAAAGCTGAAATGCGCGAATTCAAGGGCGAGATGCTTGAGTTCAAGAGCGAAATGCTTGAGTTCAAAGTTGAAATGCGCGAATTCAAGGGCGAAATGCTTGAGTTCAAGAGCGAAATGCTTGAGTTCAAGGTTGAAATGCGCGAATTCAAGGGCGAAATGCGCGAATTCAAGGGCGAAATGCGCGAATTCAAGGGCGAAATGCGCGGCGAAATGCGTGACTTTCAAAAGGAGGTCCGCTCAGAGTTCCGC
>NZ_JBFUJE010000377.1:0-3831 GCF_056401535.1 Luteibacter sp. P4_E6
AAGCGATGGTTGTCCGCGAGGCGTTTGAGTCGACGACGCGGGCAACGGTTAGGACCGTATCAAATCAACTTACGGTTGTCTGTAGGCGTGCAAGAACGACGTCGTCCTCATTGCGCAGTACACGTCAGCGACTGCATTCGTTTCCAGAGTATGGACGCCTCGATTCCGCAAGCTTGTGCGATCTGTTCGTACGTTTACACCGTTCTCCTGAGATATTTCTGCAGGTAGACTCTCGCGGAATCACGGAGAGATACACGATGCGTCAGTCACGCCGAAGCGGTTTTCTGGATAGCGTCAGCGCGAGCGTCCTCACCCTTCTGTTGTGCCTCGGTGCGCCAGCGCTCAAGGCGCAGGATGCGCAAGAGCCGACCGCAACACCGAGTAACGAACAGCTCGCCAGCACGAGATGCATCTCGGGCATGGAGAAATTCGTGCCGGGTGATTATTTCTATTGCCTTGCCACCCAGAGCTACGGCGAGAACAAGCACCGCTACGCGGATAAGTTCTTCAAGGAAGCGGCTAGCTGGGCCAGCAAGCCTGCGCAATATGTCCTCGGCGTCATGGCTCTCAACGGAGACCAGCAACCGGTCAATCGACCACTCGCCCTGGCCTGGTTCGCGTTGGCATCGGAGCGGCATACGCCCCGGTTCCAGGCTCCTTACGACGAGCTGAAGGCTCAGTTGAGCCCTGCGGAGATCGCGAAGTCGGATGACTATTTCGCCTCGCTGAAGAAGACCTACGCCGATGCCGTCGCCGCGCCGCGCGCTGAAGAGCGCTACCGTGATGGCGTCCGCCGTTTGGTCGGCCCGGCAGCGACCGGTACGTATTGCATGGCCGGTGTGAGGGACGCGAGCGCCAATGGTGGCTCAGGAAGCATGGACGCCAGCGCGATCAGCGCCTTGGCCGCCTCGTGTCCTCCTTCGGCCGTCGTCGTCAAGTTCGTCGACAGCAAAGCGGCTGATGTGTTCGAGGACTGGAGTGGGCATGTCAGCGTGGGTGCCATCGATCCGGTTCAGACGCGATCCCAGTAGGGCGGAGTGCCGATGTGTTCGAGCAGGAAGTCCCTCACGACCCTTACCTTTCTCGATCGCGATCGATTTTCCGGGGACACCAGGTGAATGCCGGGTGGCTCCGCTTCTACCGAGCCCTCCCAGTCGGGCAGTATTTTCACCAGGCGGCCCTTCCTGAAGCTGCCTGGCTGAAACAGCCACGTCGGGAACAGCACGATTCCCAATGACGCTTCCGCGGCGGAGACGAGCGTTTCCGCGTTGTTGCTCTGGAAGCTGCCGTTGACGTCGAACCCTTCGTATCGCGTATCGCCCGGTTTGCGGAAATACCAACGCTGCGCGCCCCTGTAGCCGCGATACACCAGACAGTTGTGCCGGGCGAGGTCGACGGGGGCCCCAGGCACCCCGTGGGCGTCCAGATAGTCCTTGCTCGCGCAAATGATGTAGCGCTGCGGTCCCACGTCGCGGGCGATCAGGCCAGAACTCTCAAGGTGTCCGACACGAACCGTGATGTCGGCTCCTTCCTGCACCGGATCGATGAAGGCGTCGGTGAGGGTGAGCTGGACCGATAGGTCGGGATACGCCTTCAGGAGCTCGTTCACGACCGGCGCGATGTGCAAGCGACCCAGGGCGACCGGGGCATTGATCCGCACCAGGCCTTTCGGACTGGCGTCCTTATCGGCCGCCTGTTCCGCCGCCATGTCCAGCAGATCGAGGGCTTCCCGCACCGTGAGGTAATAGCGCTCACCCGCGTCGGTGAGACGCACGGCCCGGGTATGCCGGTAAAGCAGTTGCTGGCCCACCTCTTTTTCCAGGGCCGCGATATGCCGGGAGACGGACGAGGCGGGAACCCGGAAGTGGCGCGCGGTCGCGATGAAACTGCCCGTCGCCGCGACCATGGCGAAGTAGCGTAAGGAGTTGAGCTGCATCGAGTTGTCCTGCAGGCAATGATGTATTCAAGTTTGGCCTAATTGTTCCCAGATGGGCACTGCTTCACCTTTGCCCATGTCTTGGTGGAACTCAACGCATGAAACACATCTGGTTAATCCCGCTGGTCGTCGCTGCTGGAATGGGGTTGTCGGTCGAGGCGGGCCTCCTGGGCCCCCTGGGCGAAGAGGTCGGCCACGCCTGGGCCGTCGTCGGCATCTTCGCCCTGGGCTCCTTGCTGCTGACCTTCGGCCTCGTCTTCGGTCGCCCGCGTCTCGCGCTGATGTTCTCGCAGCCGCGCTGGTTGCTCACCGGTGGCGTGCTCGGCCCTATCTACGTTGCAGCGCTCACTATCGCCACCCCGTTCGTCGGCGTGGGCCTGACGATGGTCGGCATCCTGTTCGGCCAGGTTGCCGCCAGTCTGGTCATCGATCACTTCAGCTGGCTGGGCAGTGCCAGGCGTGAGGTCGACGGCTATCGCATGACTGCTCTGATCGCCATCCTCGTCGCCCTCTGGCTGATCCATTAAGGCCGATCCATTAAGGACCTCCCATGCTTATTCTCATGATCGTGCTGGTGGTCGCCAGTGGCGCCATCCTGTGCGCGCAGTCGGCCATCAACGGCCGCCTCGGTTCGCACGTGGGCGTGCTCGAAAGCGCCTGGCTGACTTTCACCCTGGGCGCCATGCTCAGCTTCCTGTACGCCTTCCTGTTTGAACCCCAGCACGCGCTGACGCTGTTAACGGCACCGCGTTGGCAGGTGACCGGTGCGTTCTTCGGCGTGGTGTACATGCTGGTCATCGTGTTTGCGATGCCTCGCGTTGGCACGGCTGCCGCCACGGTGTCGGTGATCAGTGGCCAGCTTCTGATGAGCCTTCTGATCGACAACTTTGGCTGGTTGAACAACCCGGTCATCCCGCTGAGCGGTTCGCGCTATGTGGCCATGATCCTGCTCGCCGTGGCGCTCGTGTTGATTTACCGCAGTAACGCCCGGCAGGGTGCGCAGGCCATGGCCACTGAACGGAGCGAAGCATGAGCATTCCGACCCTGAGGGACGTTGACCACATCGGCTTTACCGTGCCTTCGATCGCGCGACCCATCGTGAGGCTATCGGGTACCCCCTCTCGTGGTAGGCGGACGCGTTGGCAATGACCGCTCATCACGGCCAGGCGAGCGCGAGGTAGAGCCCCGCAAGGTCGTACTCGGAACGGCAGGGAGTTCACGCCGCGCCACGGCGCAGAGGCAAAAGCTTGGGAAAAGCCTTTCCGGGGATCATCCTGTCTTCGTCCCCCCCGATACCGAGCCCGCACCCCCGCCATGCACCTCCTCCTGTTGGAAGACGACGCCGAGCTGGGCGAAGCGATCAAGCACGCGCTCGAGCAGCAATCCTACGCGGTGACCTGGCTTACCGACGGCCGCCACGGCGCGGCGGCACTGGCTGATGGCTCGGTCGACCTGGTGTTGCTCGACCTGGGTCTGCCGGGCAAGGATGGCCTGGAAGTCCTGCTGGAAGCCCGGCGGGCGGGGGTGAAGACGCCGATCCTGGTGATGACGGCGCGGGACGCCCCGGAGGCCCGGATCAAGGGTCTCGACCTGGGCGCCGACGATTATCGGATCGACCTACCTGGCGGCGGGAGCGACCGGCACGACGATGGGATGGCCGCCGTGCAGTTCAAAAGTAACTACCACCACCGAATAGCAACCGCGCACTCAGTGTGACCGTGTCTTCAAGTTGTAACAATTCAGCCATAGAAGCGTAAAGCTCTTCACTCATCCTTCGCGACGTTGGCTTGGCTTGAGGAATTTCGCATAGAAACACCTCAGTCGGGGCACAGGGGACTACACAACCATACTCAGCGGAGACATTCCAATGCGTTCCAAGTTGCTCACGGTGGCCA
>NZ_JBFUJE010000378.1:0-3829 GCF_056401535.1 Luteibacter sp. P4_E6
CGTAGGGCAGCTGGCGCGAGCTCACGCCGGTCAGCGGGTTCGTGGCCTGGAAACCGTTGATGTAGTAAGCGTTCTCGGATGCCGAAGAGCCACCGAAGGACAGCGCGTTRCCGTAGCCRCGSACSGCGGGCGTGGTRCCSGGAGCGAGCAGGGCGATCGAGCTGATCGACGTGCGGGCGATCGGCAGCTTKGACAGCTGGTCGGCGGTCAACACGGTGCGCGAGTCGACCGAGCTGACGTCGATGCTGGGCAGGGTGTTGGCGGTGACCTGGACGCTGCCGAGGTTGGTGGCATCGCTGGCGCCGGCGGCGGCAGCGGCAAAGGAAACGTCGGTACCCTGGCTGATCTGGGTCTGCACGCCCTTGTGCGAATCGACSRCSGTRCCGTTRTGCATCARSGWMACRGTGTAGGTGCCGATCGGCAGCGAGTTGGCGCGGTAACGGCCRCCGGMRTCGACGGTGATGTCGCGGCGCAGGCCGTTGTCCGTGTTCTCGATATGGACAATGTCACCGGGCGTGGCGGAGCCGAAGATGGCGCCGGTGGCGTTGCTCTGCGCCAAGGCTGCGCCGGCACCGCCGATGGATACGGCGAAAGCCACGGCAAGCGCGAGCTTGCGGCGCGGCGGCGCGACTGAACGGTTTGCGTACTGCATGGAACGTCCCTCCTGAAAAACGCGTGACGAATAAACGGGATGAGTTCGCCCGCATCCGCGCGGCACGCGGACGTTCCGCCAGAAAGGCTGGCGGGCGGAGAACCAACGGGAAGAATGTCGCTCGGCCGAACGCCTCTTACCGGGCGGGCGGCGTCACGTCGTCAATCGAAAGGGGTGCGCGCAATGGCGTGGTGTGGCATTTCTTTCTGCTCCCCAAAAAAAATGTCGTGCAAGATGTCGTCCGTGGCGAAAGTCGCACCCGCTCATCGTGTCCCCTGAGGCGAGCTGACGACAGCGCCGAAGCAGCGCGTGAAAACAAAGTAAAACCGCAGTGACTCCGGGAACAATAAGAAAAAGTCCTACGCAATTATTTACTGAGCAACTATTTGCGAAGCAAGTAGTTTTTACGAAGACTTGGGGGGATTCTTCAAGGCAATTAGCTACGAAACGGCCCGTGGTTGACGGGCGGCTACGACGGGGATTTCGGGGAAAAAAAAGGCCGCTCCTTCTGGAGCGGCCAATATCCGGGGAAATGCTTTGCTGTTGTTGTTATGCGATATAGCTAAGCGTTTTCGTTAGAGCGTGAAGTCGTAGCGGGCTCCCAGGCGAATGGTGCGGGGGTCCGAGAACGAACGGGCGCGCTTGTAGTTCGGGTTCGGATCACCGGCAGCCGTGTCGCCGATTTCGTAGTACTGGGTAACGCGCTGCTTGCCGAGAGCGTTGAATGCGTCGGCCGAAAGCGTGAGCTTGTGGTCGGCGAAGGCCGGCTTCCAGGCGACGCTCAGGTCCACGTTGTACGTCCACGGCGTGCGGCCGTAGGTACCGCGCGGAGCGGGCTGACCGTTGCAGTAGAAGTAGCTGTTGCCGTATTCGTACGGGTCGCCACCATAGGCTTCCGGACGAACGCCGATGCAGCTGACCGGGTAGCCCGARGCGATACGGGTAACGGTCGAGAACGCCCACTCATCGTTCGGCGCGTAGGTGCCGTAGATGCGCAGCTGATGCTTCTGGTCGTTCGGCAGRTYGCCGTTGGTGTTTTCCATGATGGCCGGGAAATCCCAGCTCTCGGTGGTCGACACGTCAGCCTGGACGATGTTGGAATCGAGCTGGCCTTCGGAGTTGCCGTAGCTACGCGAGTAGGTGTARTCGATCTTCGCGTACCAGTGGTCGCTGAACTGATGTTCGGCGTACAGGTCGAGCATGTAGTAAGCGCGCTTGGCACGCGGCTCGCCGATATCGGCGGCGGTGAGCGGCACGCTCAGGTACTGACCATCAGCCGGCGACACGGTGAACGTGTTCGCGCGACCCGGGTTATACAGCCAGCAACCCGTGCTGCGGCCGATACCCGCCTTCACTTCGTCGTGAAGGCCGTTCTCGTCGCCCCATTCCTGGATCGGTGCCGAGTCGCAGGTATCGTCGATCAGGCTGCGCAGGCGACGGTACATGGCCTTCGCACCGACGACCCAGTTGTTGTCCAGCTGCTGGTCGACACCGAAGATGTACTCATCCTGGTAGTACGAGTGCAGGCCCTGGGCCGAAACGGTCTTCGCGTCCGGCGGGATGCCGTTCGCGCCGTTCTTGTTGTAGTTACCCGAATACGGGCCTGCAACGAGACCGGTCGGCACACCCGTGACCGGGTCGATGCCGGTGAAACCGTAGTACTGCGACGGGAAGGTCGACGGGCCGGCGCCGCGGATGGCGACGGAGGTAGGCAGACCGAGGTGGTAACGGCCGGCGTTGGCGTAGATCTTCAGCGAGCTGTCACCGTGGACGTCCCACGACGCACCCAGGCGTGGATCGAGCTGGTGGCGCGCGCTGGCATACGCTTCGCCGCTACCGTTGTAGTTGGTGAACTGTTCGTTACGCAGGCCGATGTAACCGTGCCAGCGGTCCGTGATCTGCCAGTTGTCTTCGATGAACTGCGAACGCTGGTTGGTACGGGCCGAGGTGCCCGTGCTCAGTGCCGTCGATTCCGCGTAGTAGCCGTTGGCGAAGTCAGCCGGGTTGTACAGGGCGGGATTGAGGCCGAGGTTGGACAGGCGGCTCTGGATGGACGAGCCGTCACCAACGTCAGCGTAGGTCCAGCCGGTACCGCCGGTTGGCAGCGCACCGGACGTGGCGCGCAGGACATAGTTATCAACACCTCCGCGCAGGTCGTGATCACCCAGGCGGTATTCGATGTTGGCGCTCCAGCCATGGCTGCTGTCTTCCGCGCCAGGCAGGAGGAACGTCGAGCCACCGACCGTGCAACCGGTCTGCGGGTTGCCGGTAAACTCGGTGCGGTTATCGGTAATGGTCGGGCAGTTCTGGCCGGTAGCCGAGGTGATGTTCTGGCTGTGGTCGGAATGCGAACGGCCGTACATCGCGTTGACCGTCAGGTCGTCAGTGATGTAACCGGTGTAGTGACCGATGTACGTGTTGCCACCCGGCGTCGCGTTGGTCTGCGTGCCGTTGTAGTTTTTCGTGTAGACATGGCCGAGGTAGTCGCCGCGACCGGTGTCGTAGCTGTAAGCACTGATGGACTGGTCATTCGTCTCGGTGTCGCCGATACCGGTGAACTCGAGGATGTTGTTGTCGGTGATGTTCCAGTCGATCTTGGTCAACCAGCGCTTGGTCTTGGCGCTGTCATGCTCGTCGTCGCTGGTGGTGTTCGGGCCGGTGTAGTCGCCGGTGTTCCTGATCCAGTCCGCCGCGGCGAAGATGAACAACTTGTCTTTGATCAGTGCGCCGCCGATGGAGCCGGAGTACTGCAGGTTCTCGTTGTTGCGCAGCGCGTACAGGTTGCCCTTCTGGTAAAGGGTGCCGTCGCGGAGACGGACATTACGCGGCTGCTGRTTCAGGCCGTCCGGCGACCAGAACACCTGGACGTCGCCCTTCCACTCGTTGGTACCGCGCTTGGAGACGACGTTGATCACGCCGCCGGTGGAGCGGCCGTACTCGGCGCCGTARCCGCCGATCAGCACCTGTTCCTGATCGATCGCGTCGTAGGGCAGCTGGCGCGAGCTCACGCCGGTCAGCGGGTTCGTGGCCTGGAAGCCGTTGATGTAGTAGCCGTTCTCGGACGCCGAGGAGCCACCGAAGGACAGCGCGTTGCCGTAGCCRCGSACSGCGGGCGTGGTGCCCGGAGCGAGCAGGGCGATCGAGCTGATCGACGTGCGGGCGATCGGCAGCTTTGAC
>NZ_JBFUJE010000379.1:0-3801 GCF_056401535.1 Luteibacter sp. P4_E6
CCCCGTGGTCGTCATGAACTACCCCGAAGAGATCAAGGCGTTCTACATGCGCCTCAACGACGACGGCAAGACCGTGGCAGCCATGGACGTCCTCGCGCCCGGCATCGGCGAGATCATCGGCGGTGCGCAGCGTGAAGAGCGCCTGGACTACCTCGACCGCCGCATGGACCAGTTCGGCCTCGATAAGGAGGTCTACAACTGGTATCGCGACCTGCGCCGCTACGGCACGGTACCGCATGCCGGCTTCGGCCTTGGCTTCGAGCGCCTGCTCGTCTACGTCTGCGGCCTCGCAAATATTCGCGACGCTATCCCCTATCCCCGCGCGGCAGGGAGTGCCGAGTTCTAAGAACCACAACCCTTATGCCCCCTTCCCTGCTCCGTTCCCTGCTCCTCGCCGCCGCGATGCTCACGCTCGCGGCCTGCCATACGATGAAAGCCATCGTGCCGCCGAACTTCCGTCCGCCGGAAAACCCGTCGAACGCGGTCGATGTCGCACGCAAGGCACTCGACAACGCCACGCCCTGTTGCGGCAGCTTTGCCGACCTGTCCTATCAGGACATGCTGCCCTGGCAGCCGCAGCGCTTCTCGCTGGACAAAGACAGCCCGGTCGCCAACCTCAACGGCGACCGCAGCTACTTCCTGGCGTTCCGCCTGCCGGCGGGCGCGCAGATGCCTTATACCGTCGCGATGAAGGCCGAACTCAACGSCCGCTGGCTGAGCTCGAGCTACCTGTTCGCGCCCACGGTCGTGGTGCTCGACGATGCCTTCCAGCCCCTTCATGCCGAAGACATCCAGCTCTGCGAATACATGGGCTGGACCAACGAGACGACGGGCGCCTTCGGCAAGTTCAAGGTCGAGGACGACAAGGCGCGGTACATCGTGGTTTATTCGTCGGCCAAGCAGCAGAAGAGCCAGACGTACTGGGAGCAGTCGCCCAGCAACTTCTCGGCGGAAGCGCCGGTGAAGATGGCCACGGCGGGCAGCTTCAAGATTCCGCACGGCCCGGACGGCGTGCTGTTCGTCGGCATGCAGAACGATACCTACAAGAAAGCCATCAGCAACGCCGTCTGCGACAAGGCCCAGCCGGGCAATGGCGTGATTTCCACGATCCGCCAGGTGGTCACGACCGATATCCTCGGCCAGGACCAGAAGAAGAAAGAAAAGGACAGCTGAGCCAGCATGCAGACCGCCGTCCTTCTGTATCTCCTCTTGCTGCTCGGCGCCGTGGCCGCTTTCGTCTTCCACTTCATCGCGCAGTGGCGCTTCACGTTACTGCTGCGACAGCGCTATCCGGACCAGTGGAAGACCATCACCGAGGCCGACACCGGCCGGCCGAACGGCATGGCCAACTGGCTGCGCATGCGCCGCGTGCTGCGCTCCGACGCACCTGCCTTGTTCAACGACGACGACCTCAACCGCTGGCAGCGCTGGTGGCGTCGTGCGCCCTGGTTCGCCTGGCCGTGCTGGTTCGCCGCGATGGCGCTACAGTGGTGGGCGATGAGACAGGCCTGAAAGGCCGCCACCCAACCAGGGAGCACGCATGGATCTTCGCCTCACCGGTCGTCACGCGCTGGTCTGCGGCGCCTCCCAGGGCATCGGCCGCGCCACCGCTTTCGAGCTGGCCGAGCTCGGCGCGAGCGTCACGCTGCTCTCCCGCTCCGCCGATGCATTGATCGCACTGGCGGCCGAATTGCCGGCGACTCACCCCGGCCAGARACATCGCCACATCGCCGTCGACATGCTCGACACCGAAGCCCTGACCGCGGCCGTCACCGAGGCGGCGCATCTCAACGCCGTGCACGTGCTGGTCAATAACAGTGGCGGCCCGCCGCCCGGTCCGGCATGGAATGCCGAGCCCGAGGCCTTCCTCGTGGCCTTCCGCCAACACCTCCTCGGCGCGCAGGTCGTCACGCGGGCCTGCCTGCCCGGCATGCGTGCCGCGCACTACGGGCGCATCGTCAACGTCATCTCCACCTCGGTGAAAGAGCCGATTCCCAACCTCGGCGTTTCCAATACGGTCCGCGCCGCGGTGGCTGGCTGGGCCAAGACCCTCTCGGCCGAAGTCGCACCCGACGGCATCACCGTCAACAATGTGCTTCCCGGCTACACGCGTACGCCGCGCCTGGAGGCGTTGGTCGAGGCGAGCGTCAAGGCCGGGCGCGGCCGTGATGAAGTCGAGCGCGGCCTGCTCGCCAGCGTGCCAGCGGCGCGCTTCGGCGATCCCGCGGAAGTGGCGGCCGTCATCGCCTTCCTCGCCAGCCCCGCCGCCGGCTATGTCAACGGAGTGAGCCTCGCCGTCGATGGCGGGCGCACGCGCAGCCTCAACTGAAGCGCAGCATGCATATCCTCGCCAACCTCATCGATGGCCAGTCGCGCGCGCCGCGTGCCGGCCGTTACCTCGACAGCGTCGACCCTGCCATCGGCCAGCCGTTCGCGCAGTGCCCGGACTCCGATGCTGCCGATGTCGCGGAGGCCGTCACAGCCGCCTCCCGCGCCGCGCCGGGCTGGGCGCAAACGCCTGCCGAAGCACGCGGGCGATGCCTGCACCGACTGGCCGACCTCATCGAAGCCCGCCTGGCGTCGTTCGCTGAAGCCGAATCGCAGGACAGCGGGAAGCCGCTCGCCCTCGCCCGCTCCCTCGATATCCCCCGCGCCATCGCCAACCTGCGCTTCTTCGCGGCGGCCGCTGGYCAGTGGAGCGGTGAATCCCACGCGATGGAGCATGGCGCGATCAACTACACCCTGCGCTTACCGCTCGGCGTCGTCGGCTGCATCAGTCCGTGGAACCTGCCGCTCTATCTCTTCACCTGGAAGATTGCACCCGCCCTCGCCGCCGGCAACACCGTCGTCGCCAAGCCGTCCGAGGTCACGCCGTATACGGCATGGCTTCTCGGCACGCTGGTCAGCGAGGCCGGCTTTCCGCCGGGCGTCCTCAACATCGTCCACGGCAGTGGCCCCGCCGTCGGTGAGGCCATCGTCACGAACGAGACGGTGAAGGCCATTTCATTCACAGGCAGCACCCGGACGGGCATTGCCATCGCGAGCGCCGCGGCACCGCAACTGAAAAAAGTGTCGCTCGAACTGGGTGGCAAGAACCCGGCCATCGTTTTCGACGACTTCGATTTCTCCGAGGCATCGCTTGCCACGATCGTGCGCTCCGGCTTTGCCAACCAGGGCGAGATCTGCCTGTGCGGCTCCCGCCTGCTTGTCCAACGCGGCATCTACGATCGCTTTCGCGAGGCCTATCTCGAGCGCGTTCGCGCCTTGCGCGTCGGTGACCCCAAGGACGCCTCGATCCAGCTCGGCGCCCTGGTCTCCAAGGCACATTTCGACAAGGTCATCGGCTGCATCGCGCGCGCGGTGGATGAAGGCGGCACGCTATTGACGGGCGGCGAACGCGTCGTCGTCGAGGGCCGCTGCGCCGATGGCTGGTTCGTCCAGCCGACCGTCATCGAAGGACTGGCACCCGAAGCGGCGACGAACCAGGAAGAGATCTTCGGACCCGTCGTCACGCTGACTCCTTTCGACACCGAAGCGGATGCCCTCGCCATCGCCAACGGTACGCCTTACGGGCTGGCCGCCTCGGTGTGGACGCGCGACGTGTCGCGTGCCCACCGGTTCTCGGCGAAGCTCGACTTCGGCATCGTATGGGTCAACTGCTGGATGCTGCGCGACCTGCGCACGCCGTTCGGCGGCACGAAGCAATCGGGCGTCGGCCGCGAAGGCGGTTTCGAAGCCATGCGTTTCTTTACCGAGGCCAGGAATGTCTGCATCGACCATGGGCAATGATGTCATCCGCGC
>NZ_JBFUJE010000380.1:0-3795 GCF_056401535.1 Luteibacter sp. P4_E6
CCTACAAGGTCGCCACGGACCTGAAGTGGGTGCCTGCCGGCTCGGCCTATTCGCTGTTTTATCTCGTCGTCGGCGCCTTCATCGTGCTCACGCCGGCCATGCTGGGCAGCGTTGCCGAACGGCTGGTGTACCAAAAAGGGCTTCTTGCCTCGGCCAGAAAGCGCAAGGCGCGCGCGCTTCTGGAAGGAGGCCGCCCGGCGGATTCAGACCTCGCTTCCGCGTCGACGTCGCTACCGGCGGCTACCAATGACAGCGACGGGGCGCCGGTTCCCGCCTTGCCCGACACGGGGCAGCCGAATATCGTCGGGCACCAGGTGGGAACAGACATCCGGTAGCCGCGTGGCGGCACCGAACAACGGCCCGGTGACGGGCTTAACAGGGGGGAGCCCATGGCAAGACGGACATTTTTCTCGTTCCACTACCAGCCAGACGTCTGGCGGGCGTGGAACGTGCGCAACTGCTGGGTGGTCCGACCCGACGACCAGCAGAGCAACGGGTTCTTTGACAGCAGTGTGTTTGAGAGCTTCAAGAGAACCGGCGACGAGCAGCTGAAAACGTTCCTCCGAAACGGTCTGGACAACACCTCGGTCACCTGCGTCCTTGCAGGGACCTCAACCTGGCAGCGCCGGTGGGTGCGCTACGAGATTGCCCAGAGCATACTCAAACGCAACGGTCTGCTCACGGTCGACATCCATGGCGTCAAAAACCAGCAGGGCCAACTCGCGCTCCCCGGTTTCGACCCGCTCGCGCAGATGGGTGTTTACCGGGCAACCAACGGCATTTACCTTGCCGAATGGTCAGGCGAAAAATGGGTGGCCTACCAAGACTACACCAAGCCTGTTGCCAAGTCGGTGCTGTGGTTTCCGGCGCCGAAGACCACGGACGTCGTGCAGTTTTCCCGCCACACGATGCGGTACGACTTCGCTGCCCAGAACGGGCGGGACAACATCGATGGCTGGATTGAACTGGCGGCCGGCAACGCCGGCCGCTGATGTCAAGGTTAGCGCTCAAGCTCCTCGAGAATGGACTCCAGGAGCGTAAATCGCTCACTGTCACCAGGCACCGCATTGGCATAGAGCCAGTCGAGCGCGGGAAACTCCTGGACACCCTTGCTTGMACATTCCTGCAACTTCGCGATCGACATTGGGAGAAGATGTTTTTGCGGAACACGATAGGCGACCCGCAGGGGCTCGTCTGCGCTGTCGCTGGCAACCACTACGTGTGAATCAGCCGCCACCCTGCTCTGGAGCCGTCGCTTATCAGGCTTGCGCTGGAGGACGCTCGACGTCATCAGCTCGTGGTAGATCCACGGAGACTCTGTGGCCACCTTGCCAAGGTCCGGTGCATCGGCGTCCTCGATGCTGATGGACTTTGGGGTGTCGAGGAAGATGAGGCACTCGCAGCTGTCCATGGCGGCCGACAGCGATGTTGCYAGCATCATGTGAACGTGGCTCGTTGAATAATTGCGCTTGTCGTAGCTGAAGAGCGTCTTCTTGTCGTCCGTCCAGCAATATTTCCGGTCGACACGGGATTGCAGATCCTTCTGGTCTCCCCAAATCAGCGAATCGACGAAGGGAAGCAGACCGAGCTCTTCCCACAGAAAACCCGCGAGCCCGAGCGCTTTGTTCTCGTCGGCGTGGGCGTGCGAAATGAAGACATGTGCGTTGGTCTTCTGGAACCACTTGCCCTTGATGGCATCGCCGTCGAGCACCCCCTTGGTGATGAAGTCATCAAGTGACCGGGATGACGCGGGCCACGTTTTTTCCAGAATCTTGCGGCCGTCGGCGACGTACGTGGAAAACGCGTTGGCCGTGGCCATTTCGAGCTTGAAACCGTTGAGCATCGGTCACGTCCCTGTCAGTCAGGTGGAATGGGTTCCGCCTTTGGAGGTAGCGTATCTTTACGTGCAACTCTAGCCATCCGCGACACATTCATCCACCCCCAAATGAGCATGCGGTTCGTGTGGTCCCTCACTGGCCGCCGTCTGCGACAGGTCGCGCGATGCAGAAATCGGGCTCAGGCAGCATCGTGAACATCTCCTCGACCTACGGCCATGAAGGCGCTGCGTACCGGCGCCGGACGGTGTTCATCAGTGGCAGCGCAGAACAGTTCGATCCCTGGGGTCGGGAGAAGGCTCAGACGTTCCTGACCAACCTGTCTTCAGCGCTGGTGCGCGAACGCTTTCGGTTCATCACGGGCTTCGGCATCAGGGTAGGAACGCCGGTCATCAATGGGGCACTGAAGGAGATTTACGGGTCCCCAACCGTATGCTCGTCAGATCAGCTCGTCATGCGCCCCTTTCCCCAGACGGACCGCGCAGATCTTGCGACTGCATTGCTCTCGAGCGAGTACCGGCAGAAGACCCTCGGCGAATGTGGGGTCGCCCTCTTTGTCCTTGGCAACAAGGCCGGCCCCGCAAGGGCAAGGCGGTGGACGCAACCGACATGCGGGAGGAGTTCGACCTTGCCACGGACATGGGCGTTCTTGCAGTCCCCGTCCGGGCGACGGGCTCGATGGCAGCCAAATTCGCCAGCGAGCTCAGGCGCAACTCGGGTGTGAGCGACGCTCCCGCCTCGTACGCGAAGGTTCTTGAGATACTCTGGAACGACACGGAGCCGGGCGCGATCATTGTGGCCATTGTCGCTTTCATGAACGACATCAATGACTAGGCAAAGCCGCCCCGCCCAGTTCCGGGGTAGGGGCGCCGCTTGCGGCAAACACACAAAGCGCATTGCAGGTCCAGTTGGCCTCGCACTGGAGGAAACGGATGGCTGAGTACTTCACGCTGACAGAAGCTCGGCTGGCCGCCTTCAGTGACGGTGACTTCCGGGCGGGGACTGTGTGACTCGCAGAGGCTGCGTCCGTGGAATGGTGGCGGAGCTTTGACGTGTTTTTGTCCAGCTCCATGCAGGATGCAGAAGCGGTGCTCGGTATCAAGGCACTTTTGGAAGAGCAAGGACTGACGGTTTATATGGACTGGATAGTCGACCGCCAGCTCGACCGCCCCAAGGTCAGCGGTAAGACCGCCGACATCCTCCGCAAGCGGATGGAACGGTGCGCCAGGCTCATCTACATCGCTTCAGCAAATGCGGCTGAGTCAAAGTGGATGCCGTGGGATCTCGGCTTTTTCGATGGCAAGAAAGGCGAAGACAGCGTAGCCATCCTGCCCCTCGTCGAAAGACAGGGCCAGTCTTTTCCCGGGCAGAAATATCTCGAGTTACACGCCGTCGTGCAGAAGAACAACTATTCAGACGGAAGCCGCGACGTGTTCGTCGAGAAGCCCGGCAAGCATTGGCAACCACTCCGGACCTTCGCGTCGTCTAACACGTGGCAAGGCTACTAAGTCGGTGGAATCCATAAGCAAACTCCGAAAGCTCGAATGGCTTGAGGGCGATGGCTTGGTGCGCCCGGAGGGCAAATGTTGCGCCTCCTGCCACGCATTTTTCCGCCGCTCTACAGCGGTTCGAATCCCAGGGCGTCCAGCTGATTGGCCACACGCAATATCCCTGCGCCATAACCGGGTGATGGCGTCGTCCCCACTGGACCGAAAATGACCACGAGATGGGCGGCAGCGAGCGCCAGGTCGGTGTACCCCGCGTCATCGGCCTTGGCCGCAATCAGCTGGGCGCGGAACCGGGCCTCGTCGAAGTCCATGGCCAGTGCGGCGTCACCCATGGCAGCGGCTTCGCGAACAAGGACGGCGACATCGAGGATGTAGGTTTCACGGGGAGCCATGCTCGGAGTATATCGAGCCTGCTGACGGAGGAGTCCCATCCGCCCGTAGGCGCCCAGGGC
>NZ_JBFUJE010000381.1:0-3793 GCF_056401535.1 Luteibacter sp. P4_E6
GCCCAGCCCCGTGCGTTCGGTCGTGGTGAGGAAGCGCGCCGGGATGATCCGGTCGGTGTCGATATTTTCGTTGCGCAGCGCCGCGGTACACGAATGCACGTAGGCGAGCGGGCGGCTGGTCGGGCTCATGCGGCAACTTCCTGGGTCATGTATTCGCGGGGATCGGTAACGCGTCCGGCGATCGCCGACGCGGCGGCGACGAGCGGGCTGGCGAGCACGGTGCGTGCGCCCTTGCCTTGGCGTCCCTCGAAATTACGGTTGCTGGTGGCGACGACGAGCTGGCCCGGCTGGGCCAGGTCGCCGTTCATGGCAATGCACATGGAGCAACCCGGCTCGCGCCACTCGGCGCCTGCGGCGCGGAATATCTCGTGCAGGCCTTCGCGCTCGGCGTCGCGACGAACCTGCTCCGAGCCTGGGACGACCAGCATGCGTACGCCGGCGGCGACCGTGCGACCACGCATGATTTCCGCGGCGGCGCGCAGGTCGGACAGGCGACCGTTGGTACAGCTGCCGATGAAGACCACGTCGACGGCCGCCCCTGCGATCGGCTTGCCGGCGACCACCTGCATGTAGTCGAGGGCACGCTGCTCGACCGCGTCTGCCGCGGCAGGGACGTTCGCGTGAATGGCGACGACCATGCCCGGATGCGTGCCGTATGTGACCGACGGCTGGATCGCCGAGGCGTCGATGCGCACCTCGCGGTCGTAGGTAGCGCCGGCATCGCTGGGCAGGGTGCGCCAGTGGGCGACGGCACGATCCCATGCGTCGCCCTTCGGCACGCGCTCGCGGCCTTCCAGCCACGCGAATGTCGTCTCGTCCGGAGCAATCAGGCCGGCACGCGCGCCCGCTTCGATGGACATGTTGCAGACGGTCATGCGCTCTTCCATCGACAACGCGCGTATCGCATCACCCTTGTACTCGAGCACGTATCCCGTACCGCCACCGATGCCGATGGTGCCGATGATGTGCAGGATCAGGTCTTTCGCCGTGACGCCACGCTGCAGGGCGCCATCCACATGGATGGCGAAGGACTTCGGCTTGCGCTGGAGCAAACACTGGGTGGCCAGTACATGGCCGACTTCCGTCGTGCCGATACCGAAGGCCAGCGCGCCAAAGGCGCCATGGGTGGCGGTATGGCTGTCGCCGCAGACGATGGTCATGCCGGGCTGCGTCGCGCCTACTTCGGGACCGGCGACGTGGACAATCCCGCGCTGCGGGCTGTCCCAGCCCATGAGGTCGACGCCAAACTCGCGAACATTCGATTCCAGCTTCGCGACCTGTGCTTCGGCTTCCTTCGTGTAGTACGGACGAACGCCGCTTGCATTGGCGGGCAGGGTCGGCGTGGAGTGATCGAGCGTCGCCAGCGTGCGATCGGGACGACGCACCTGCAGGTTGCGCGAGCGCAATTCATCGAAGGCCTGCGGGGAGGTCACTTCGTGGACCAGGTGCAGGTCGATGTAGAGCACGCCCGGTGTGCTCTCGGTCTCCGGAGCGACCTGGTGGCTGTCCCACAACTTGTCGAACAATGTACGCGCGCTCATGCGGCGGCCCTCCCGGCAACGGCAGGCTCGTCGATGGCGGTCAGCCAGCCCCAGCGGTCTTCGGTGCGACCGTCGAACAGGCCGAAGAAGTCTTCCTGCAACTGGCGCGTGATCGGGCCCGGCCGACCATTGCCAACGGGCTTGCGATCGACCGAGCGCACCGCGGTGACTTCCGCGGCCGTACCCGTCATGAACACCTCGTCGGCGAAATACAACATTTCTCGCGGCAGCGATTGCTCGACGACGTTGAAGCCGCGCTCGCGGGCCAGGGTCAGCACGGAGTCGCGCGTGATGCCGCAGAGGATCGACGACGCGGCGGGCGGCGTGTAGATGGTGCCCTTGCGCACGATGAACAGGTTCTCACCGGCACCTTCGCTCAGCAGGCCATCGGTGCCCAGCGCGATGCCTTCCGCGAAGCCGCCATTGATCGCCTCACGGGCGATCAGCTGGCTGTTGAGGTAATTGCCGCCGGCCTTCGCACCGCTCGGGTAGGTGTTGGGTGCGGCGCGGTTCCAGGAGGAGACACACACGTCCACGCCGTTCTCGATGGCATCGGCGCCGTGGTAAGCGCCCCAGGGCAGGGCGATGATGGCGACATCCACCGCGGTATCCAGTGACGGAGCGAGGCTGAAGGTGAAGCCGCTGCGGAAGACGATCGGACGGACATAGGCGGAGGTGAGGCCGTTGGCGGCGATCACGTCACGGCAGGCGCGATTGATCGCGTCGGCGTCGTAGGGCATCGTCAGGTCGTAAATGCGGGCGGAGTGGAACAAGCGCTCCGTGTGTTCTTCCAGCCGGAAGTAGCGCGGTCCGTCGGGCGTGGCATAAACGCGCACACCTTCGAACACGGAGGAGCCGTAATGCAGCGCATGCGCGCCGACATGCACGGTGGCGTCGGCCCAGGTCTTGATGCGACCGTTGTGCCAGAGATGGGTCGGGGCTTCCATGTGTTGCTCCTTCAGGGACTGACCGCGAGGGCGGCGGCTGGGGTGGTGTTCTGATGCATTGCCATCAGCGAAGTGAGGTCATCGTTGGTCACTGACCGCTGTTTGTCTGTAAGGGTTTTAAAACTTTCGAAGACGGCGTCGAGCGTTGCTTCGTCTACCTCGTACTCGAGTTCGACCAGTCGCTGGCGCAGCGCGTGGCGGCCGGAGTGCTTGCCCAGAACCAGCGAGGTCTTCGCGCCGACATCCTGCGGACGCATGATTTCGTAGGTGCCGCGGTGCTTGAGCATCCCGTGCTGGTGAATGCCGGATTCATGGGCGAAGGCGTTGTCGCCGACGATGGCCTTGTTGCGCGGCACGGCCTGGTTGGTGACTTCGGCCAGCAGGCGCGAGGTGGGGAACAGGCGCTCGGTGACGATGCCGGTGTCGACCTTGAACAGCGGGCGGCGCGTGTGCAGCGCCATCACAATTTCTTCCAGCGCGGCATTGCCGGCACGCTCGCCGATGCCGTTGATGGTGCATTCCACTTGCCGCGCGCCGGCGCTGATCGCGGCCAGGCTGTTGGCGGTGGCCATGCCCAGGTCATCGTGGCAGTGCGCGGAAAACACCACGCGGTCCGCGCCGCGCACGTGCTTGCGCAGGTAGGCGAACATCTCGGTAATTTCCTGCGGGGTGACGTAGCCGACGGTGTCGGGAGCGTTGAGGACGCAGGCACCGGCTTCGACAGCGACGGAAAAGATCTCGGCGAGATAGTCCGGCTCGGTGCGCAGCGCGTCTTCGGCGGAGAATTCGACTTCGTGAGCGAGGGCCTTGGCCCGGAGGATCGCCGTTGCAGCGATATCGATCACTTCCTGCTTGCTCTTGCCGAGCTTGTGCTCGCGGTGCAAGGGACTGGTGGACAGGAACAGGTGGATCCGTGAGTGTCGCGCGCCTTGCAAAGCCTTGCCCGCACTGTCGATGTCCGCTGGCTGACATCGGGCCAGTGCGGCGATCGTGGGCGTCTTCAGCGTCCTCGCGATCTCCGCCACGGCGGCGAAATCATCGGGCGAGGCTTGAGGGAAGCCGGCCTCGATGATGTCGACGCCCAACGCTTCCAGGGCATGTGCCATGCGCAATTTCGCACGTCGGTCCATCGAGAAGCCGGGGGCCTGCTCGCCGTCGCGCAAGGTGGTGTCGAAGATGCGCACGCGGCCGCCTACGTCGCTCTCGACGGATTCGGTGCTGCCCTGGTTTGCTGGATTCATGTCTGGCTCCGCTCGTGAATGAGGCGGGCCTGGGGCAATAAAAAACCCCGCATCCGTTGCCGGG
>NZ_JBFUJE010000382.1:0-3787 GCF_056401535.1 Luteibacter sp. P4_E6
GCTCTGTCCAGTGCTGCACGTGGCATGAGAAGCCCTGCGGCAAAATTATCTGCCAACTTCTCGATTCGCCAGCTCTTACTCTTGGGACTTCCCGCCTTGGAGCCGTCACGATGGTCCGGCTTCATCTGGTCCCACGTGACCGCGTGAAAGAGCTCATGCGCGAGATCGTAGTTCCTTCGCGCTTCGGGCTCGTTTCGATTGATAAGGATCACACCGAGATCAGGCAAATGACATGTCGCGCCCGAAACACTCCCGCACGGTGATTCCACGGCGTCGATGAAAAGCACAGGGATGTCCAAAACGCTCTCGACCTGATCAGTCAATCGTGCGGCCGGCACGGAGCCTAGCTCGAGCTTCTCAGCCACTGACTCTCCAAGCGTCAGCGCTTCTTCAAAGGTCGACTGAGGGCTCAACCGGAGAGAAAAGGAAAATGGATCGCTCGCCGACGCGTTCCACCTTCGCAAGAACCGCAGCAAGCCGACCCACTGTCCAGCTCGCGCCTCGAAGGAATTCAGGTCGGTATCAGGCAACGCATCGGTAGCTCGCCAGGAAAACTCTGCCTCCCCCGCGACGACAAAGGGATCTATGAAGTAGTCGAGACTCTGCTCGAGAAGTGAGCACAGCCGAACAAGCTCCTCGGGCTTTACAGCCCGCTCACCGTTCTCGATCGCGGAAATAGTTTGCCTGTCGGCAATGCCTAAAGCGCTCCTGAGCGCTTCCTGGCTCATTCCCTTGGCATCCCGCGCTGCCCTGATCCGGAAGCCCAGGGAGCGTGAAGTCGCTTTGTCTTCTGCTGTCATGCGGAAATCATAATCTTGCATTTCGTGATTTGCAAGATTCCGCCCGTTGGGCGAACAGATCGGCGCGTCAGGGCGCCCGCGCCAGGCGATGCCTCGTTTCCGGCAGGCCCAACAGCGGTCGCTTATCATGTACGGCCATCGCGCCTTTCCAGTGAATTCATGGCAATCGTAGAAGACGACCGCTCCGTCGCCGGGCATACGCCCTTCATGCGCCAGTACCTGGCGGCCAAGGCCGAGCACCCGGATATCCTGCTGTTTTTCCGGATGGGCGACTTCTACGAGCTCTTCTACGACGACGCCCGGAAGGCGGCCCGTCTGCTCGATATCACCCTGACCCAGCGCGGCCAGTCGGCCGGCGCGCCGATCCCCATGGCGGGCGTGCCCTACCACGCCGTCGAGAACTACCTCGCGCGCCTGGTGAAGCTGGGCGAGTCCGTGGCGCTGTGCGAGCAGATCGGCGATCCCGCGCTGTCCAAGGGCCCGGTGAAGCGCGAGGTCGTGCGCATTGTCACTCCGGGTACGGTGACCGACGCCGCGCTGATGGAAGAGCGCCGCGACAACCTGCTGCTCTCCATCGCCGCCGGCCCGACAGGCTATGGCCTCGCCTGGGTAGACCTCTCCACCRGCCGCTTCCTGCTCACCGAAGTGGGCAGCGCCGAAGGCCTCGCGGCCGAACTCGCACGCCTGCAGCCAGCGGAGACCCTCGTCGGCGAAGATGTTGCGTGGCCCAAGCTCGTCTCGACCCTGCCCGGCCTGCGTAAGCGCCAGCCCTGGCATTTCGACGGCGACGCCGCGCGACGCGAGCTGTGCCGTTTCTTCAAGACGCGTGATCTGCTCGGCTTCGGCGTGGACGGCATGCCGTTGGCGGTTGCCGCGGCGGGCTGCCTGCTCGGCTATGTCGAGGAAACCCAAAAGGCCGCCCTACCCCATCTGACCGGCATGGCCGTGGAGAATGCGGGTGAGACGATCGCGATGGACGCCGCCACGCGGCGCAACCTCGAAATCGATACGCACCAGAGCGGTCGCGTGGAGAACACCCTGCTCGGCGTACTCGACGAAACGGTCACGCCGATGGGCGCGCGGCTGATGCGTCGCTGGCTCAATCGTCCGCTGCGCGATCGTCAGGTGCTGCGTGGTCGGCACCAGGCCATCGGCAGCCTGATCGATGCGCGCCGTCACGCCACGCTGCGCGAACGCCTGCGCGGCATCGGCGATCTCGAACGCATTCTTGCGCGTGTCGCCCTGCGCTCGGCACGTCCGCGTGACTTGTCCACCCTGCGCGACGGCCTCGCTGCGGCACCGTCGCTGCGCGAAGACATCGCCGGCCTCGACAGCCCGCTGCTGCACAGCCTCGTCGAACGCATCGGCGATCACGCAGACACCGCCGACCTGCTCGCTCGCGCCGTGATAACGCAGCCACCCGCGCTGCTGCGCGATGGTGGCGTACTAGCCGAAGGCTACGACGAAGAACTCGACGAACTGCGCCAGCTCTCCACCAACGCCGATCAGTTCCTGGTCGACATGGAAGAGCGCGAGAAGGCCGCCAGCGGCATCTCGTCGCTGAAGGTCGGCTACAACCGCGTGCACGGTTACTACATCGAGATCACCAAGGCGCATTCGGAAAAGGCGCCGCAGCACTACACGCGTCGCCAGACCACGAAGAACGCCGAGCGCTACATCACCGAAGAGCTCAAGCAGTTCGAAGACAAGGTGCTCTCGGCGAAGGAGCGCTCGCTGATGCGCGAGCGCGCGCTCTACGAATTGCTGCTGGACAAACTCACCGATCGCCTTGCTGAACTGAAGATCGCGGCCACCGCCATGGCCGAACTCGACGTACTCGCGAATCTCGCCGAGCGCGCCGAAACGCTGGACTGGGCGGCACCGGCGCTGACCGACGAACAAGGCATCCACATTGAGCGCGGCCGCCACCCGGTGGTCGAGAAGGTGCGCGACGAGCCGTTCGAGCCGAACGACCTCGTGCTGGACCGGAGCCGCCGCATGCTGGTCATCACCGGCCCGAACATGGGTGGTAAGTCCACCTATATGCGGCAGAACGCGCTCATTGTGCTACTGGCCCATGTCGGCAGCTACGTGCCGGCGTCCGCCGCGACCATCGGCCCGATCGATCGCATCTTCACCCGTATCGGCGCGGGCGATGATCTGTCCCGCGGCCAGTCGACTTTCATGGTCGAAATGAGCGAGACGGCGAACATCCTGCATAACGCCACCGAATGCAGCCTCGTACTGATGGACGAGGTCGGCCGTGGCACCAGCACGTACGACGGGCTTTCGCTCGCGCGCGCGGCGGCCGTCCATCTGGCCGCCACGAGCTGCGCGTTCACGCTGTTCGCCACGCACTACTTCGAACTGACCGAACTGGCACAGGACTTCCCGACCATCGCCAATGTGCATCTGGATGCCGTCGAGTACGGCGACCAGCTGGTCTTCATGCACACCGTGAAGGATGGCCCGGCCAACCGCAGCTTCGGCTTGCAGGTGGCCGCGCTGGCCGGCTTGCCCAAGGCGGTGATCGCCGATGCACGCCGTTATCTGGCGGCGCTCGAGCAAGGTCACGAGGTGACCGTCGCCGTCGCAACGCCGCCTGCCGCGACGCCGCAGATGGGTCTGTTCGCGCCGTCCCTGCCGTCGCCGGTCGAGGAGGCGCTTCGCGCCATGGATCCGGACGCACTCTCACCGCGCGACGCGCTGGACCGCCTCTACAAGCTGAAGAAAATGCTGCAGTGAACCATTGAGACACCCTATCGGGTCGATCTGAACAATCGAATTCCCCTCTGGGTGACAGCTTCCTATAGTGAACTTGCGGTCTGGGCCATCGGCTCACCCGCAACGGGGCTTACGACTCTCCATCTTCCCGCCCCGTCACGTCCCCCGCCTCATCCCGCGTCAGCAGCCCGGGATGAGTTTCGGGGGGCGGTTCTTTTACTTGCTCTTTAGCGAGTAGCGCGTGCCCCAGCCCGCCTCGAACG
>NZ_JBFUJE010000383.1:0-3761 GCF_056401535.1 Luteibacter sp. P4_E6
CTGCTGCGTTGTCCCCTTGGTCCACAAACGTACGCACCAAGCGGTCAAAGCGTAGCGATGAAGACGCAGCATTGAAGGTCGCGAAGTCCAGTCGGGCCTGAGCGCTGCCGCTGTGCTTGATCTGGCGCCGCACACGCCGAGTGCCGGAGTCGACTTCAAGGTCGTCGAAGCGGTCATCGTCGACGACCTTGCGATCCACAACGATGGCACGGTATTCGTCGCATAGCGCGATAACGGCGAGATAGGCCGTCAGCAAGTCTTGGTACGCATACCCACGATGCGCGGCGGTCAGCCGACCCTGCGTGGGAGCGGGAATCGTCGATGGTTCGGACAAAAATGGATCTCCAGGCGGATAGGGGGGCATGGGCATCAGCCACGGGACCTGCGAGGGGAGCGCCGCCTACGGACCCTGACAGCGCTTGTACTTTTCCCGGCTCCCGCACCAGCACGGCGCATTCCGCTGTGTCGCGATGGCTCCTCTAGCGGGTGCTCGGCCGACCCTCAAGTGTTTTTTTGAATTCTCGGCCGACCCTCTAGATTGACCTAGAGATATCGCCCTCATAGGCAACCTAGCTGATGCAGCATTTCTTCCATTTCTTGCCGCTGCCGCAGGGGCACGGGTCATTGCGCCCGACCTTTGGCGCTGATCGCCCACCGCGGAAGACGCGCTCATAGGCGGCCTTGGGTTGTAACGGCTGCGCCATGCGCGCCGTCGCGGCATCCATCGCATCATCCTGCTTCCACGGGTCGGATAGGCGCAGACCGAAGCGCAACTGAGCGTCGGTGGGCGTGAGGCAGAGGCCGAACCATCGATTCGCCTTTTGACGATACTTGCGCCGAGTGCAGTAGTTAGCCAAATTCCGCGCTGCCGCGGCCGCTGGTTCGGCCGAACATACTGCGGTGAACCCACTGGAATCCGGAAACATCATCGTAACATCGTGGGGCTTGCCGTCTTGAGCGGCACGCCGAGCCTGCTCGTCAATGATGCGATTGAGGTCGTTTGCTGCCTCGCCGGCCAACTCGAGCAACTGGAACCCCTGATCCAGAACCGCCGATTCGGGCCTAGCCYCCATTTGCTGCAAAATATGTCCGAGTGTGGTGCCATCGAAACGCGTCAGAACGCCGTCGGGAGTTGCATCTCCAGGTAGCCCTCGGCGGCGCGCCGCCATGGCGATGTCTACGCAGGCTGTAAAATCCTCGGCAAGCTGCAATACCGCCATTTCGTCTTCAATCCAAAGATTGTGCTTGAGATGGTAGGCCAAGATAGTCAACTCTTGTGCGGCCAGAAGGCGATCACCGTATCGGGCGCGACGGGCAACATAGCTCAAAAAGTGCAAGGGTGTCGAAAGGAGCTCGGTTAGCACGTCGATCAGAAAAACGTCGGCGACGAGGGCCGCACGCACTCGTGGGACATCTCGAGTCTTGAGAAACTGGCGAGCCTGGAAGCTTAATGCCGGGTAGTGATCACTGACCACACAGAACATGAAGATCTCGGAGATTGCATCCGGAAGCTCGACATTCGACCCATCCGTCAGGGCAAAGCGAAATCGCGCGTCACCCAGACACTCTGCACAAGCAAGTCCTTGGTCATAGGCGTCCTGGACGCTTTTTTTAAAGTCGTCCCGTATGACTTGGTCGTTACCCTTACGTCCTTCGACTGTCAAGCGTTTGGACTTCGCCTGGACCACGATCGCACGGTCAGCCCAGAGAACCAACACGTCGATCTCTGCGACACGAGTCTTTCCCTGCCAGATCTCGACGTTGGTAAGGACCCGGTCGGCCCCGAACACAACAGCCAAGCGGTCAGCGACGAAGGATTCGGTGAATTCTCCGCGATGCCGGTCACGTTGAGGATGGTATGCCTTATCCGACTGCATCCAGTAGAACGGCGAGTCGTAGATGGCCTCAGCCAACGCATAGTTCTGCAGCGAAAGAAACTCACCGTCTGGCAGCCTTAACAGTGGGGTGGCGTTGATCTGGTTGAACTCCTGCAATTCGACGAAGCGTGGATTGGCATTTCCATCCGGAAGAGTGAATGCCGTCAGGATGCGCTCAACCAAGTTAGGCTCTAACTCCGCATATATGGCGACTTCGCGCGACGTTACAGAGAAAGCCGGCAACATTGTCCAATCGTTGGGGTGTTTGCCGATCAGCTGATCGCGTAGCGCATCGAAGCGGTCCGACTGAACGCGGTCGATCGCCTCGGCGACGGCACATGCCTGCGCTATCGTGAAGCCAACATGGGCTTGCATCCAATCTGCATCGTCGGCATAACGCTTCACAGCCAAATCTAGGTACTGGAAGTTGTAGGCCGACTCTGCGGCATAGAAGATCGGCTCGCGCATTGCGGCACCGGAATCAAACGGATTGAGCTCCTCGCCGCGCTGAAGTCTCTTCGCCACATCACTCCATGATATGACGGCAGATAGCGCATCATGGAGCTCCTGGAGCAGTCGATCGCTTGCATCGATGTACTCACTCAGCACATCAGGGCGTGGCAACGCCCAGTCGACCGGGTTCTTAACCATCAATCCGATTAGCGTGTTGACCTCGGTGCGCAGCAGGCGACTCGGATCGAATCGGTCACGCATGTCCTCCTCAGTTAGGCGCTCGGCGTACAGAAGCATGTTGTCTCGAAAGCATAGGAAGGCGAGGGCGTGTACGTAGCCTGGTCGCCCGCACAAGGCCTGGAGTCCCATGAAAACGTCCCATTCGGAGCGCGGAGCGGTTTGGGCGGGACGCGGCCCGGAAGGTGAGTGACGACGCGGCGTCTTCATGGGAGATCTCAATTGCGCAAAAGTTGAGTCACTTATTTCTTGTCTTCAAGTAGCCGTGCCGCAGGATTGGTAGTCGTACCGCCCGTCTGAAAATACCCCATCACACTGGATACCGCGCGGTGCTCGGTCATGGCCATGATCGCCGGCAGCGGCACACCTTGGCGGCTCGCCTCCGTCACGAAGCCCGAGCGCAGGCTGTGTCCACCAAAATCCCCCTCGAGACCCGCGAGCTTGGCGCGTCGCTGCACAATCTCGCCCACGGCCGCCGGCGAGAGAGCAGAGCCAACCCGGTGTTTCCACAGCCGCCGAAAAATCGCCCCGTCGGTGATGTCGGCGGCGGCAAGCCACGCCTCAAGCGCCTGGGCCGCCCGATCGAGGACCGGCTTGTCCGGCGTCGACGTCGCGGTCACGCCGGCTTGCTGCGTCTTGCTGTGCTCCAGCCGGTAAATAAAACCTTGCGGGCCGATCCGGCGCAGGTCGCGCAGATTCGCGGCCGCGACTTCGCTGCGCCGCCGCCCACCGCTGGCAAAACCAAAGCAGAGCAGGGCACGGTCACGCAGTCCTTCCAGGTTGTCGTCACAGGTGGCCAGCATGGCTTCGAGCTCGGCAAGAGTAATCGCGGTCTTCTTGCGGGGACGCTCACCGCGTTTGACCGCCGCGCGGGCGGCCCGGCTCAGCACCGTGCGGATGGCCGGTTGTTCGCAGGGATTGGGCACGCGCTTGAGTCGATGCGCCGTGGATAGTACGGCCACCCGGTGCCGGACGGTCGCCAGCGTCCACGGCCCGGGCTTGGCCTTGAGGCCGGAGGCCACCAGGGATTGGTCGATGGCCGGCGGCAGCTCCCAGGCCAGTTCGCCGTCGGCGGATCGGCGCACCACATGGTCGACCACAAATTGCAGCACGGTGGCTTCTGGTACCGGCACTGTCAGCTCGATGCCATAGCGCGCGACATGCCACCCGGCCCAGTAGCGCAGGGCGCTGGCG
>NZ_JBFUJE010000384.1:0-3757 GCF_056401535.1 Luteibacter sp. P4_E6
CACCGGCCCTGCTTCAGGAAATACACGTCGGCAGCTGCCCCGAGCCCACCGAACCAGAAGCCTGCCTGCGCGCTGACGATTCGTTCCGCCGCGCCCGGTGACGGTCGAAATTCATACGCTTCAGTGTGGGAGTACGTGCCAGCCGGCGCGGCATCGAGGAACATGTTCGTCATCGGCGTGGCCGATGAATGAAGGCTTGTCACCCTGAAGCCGGACGGTGAGTCCAGTGCCACGACGAGGCGGTAGCCCGGCGACGCCTTCCTGGGGAGCAGCAGCACCAGGTCGTTCCTGCCGTCACCATTGAAGTCAGCGCTGGCAATCAGAAGGCAGGCCCTTCCGCTGGCCACCACAGCCTTACGATCTTCCAGCGGCGAATCCGTCTCCAGGGGCAATCTCACATCGCGAAACTGTCGCTCCAACGCCTGCCTCAGGGCATCCGGCACCGACGCAGCGCAAGCGTCGACCGGCATCGCGTGTGGCGTAGCAAGTGCGAATACCGCTATCAGTAGTGAATGCATGCCCCCTCCCCTTGTCGCCTGGAGGCTCTCCGATCTCGCCCCTTGCGCACGAGTATAGACAAGCACGTGTCCCAAGGTTGAGTGCGCCAGCGCGAGGCCGGACAATGTCCTGCCCCCTCGACGAGCCTGGAACGATGAGCGATCTGATCGGTGACGATAAGGAGTTCTACCTCAAGACCTTCCAGGGCCTGGACTATGCCGAGGGCACCCTGGCCTCGAAGACGTTCGAAGAATGCACCTTTACCCAGTGCTCCTTCAGTGACGCGGCGTTCGAGCACTGCAAGTTCATCGAGTGCACCTTCCGTGCGTGCGACCTGAGTAACGTCAAGCTCACGGCCAGCAAGTTCCAGGCAGTGACGTTCGACGAGTGCAAGGTGATTGGGGTCGACTGGACTCGCGCAGACTGGCCGCGGTACGCGGCGCCCGCCAAGCTGGCCTTCCGCAAGTCCATCGTGAACTACACCTCGTTCTTCGGGCTGAACCTCCAGGAGCTGGTCCTGGAAGAGTGCAAAGTCCGGAACGTCGACTTCAGGCAAGGCGACTTCGCACGCTCGAACTTCACCTACTCCGACTTCGCCGAGAGCCTGTTCGGAGGCACGAAGCTGCAGGGCACGGACTTCAGCGAAGCCACCAACTACGTCATGGACATCCGGGAAAACCAGGTCAAGGGCGCGCGTTTCACGCGCACCGAGGCCGCCGGGCTTCTCTACGGCCTGGGTATCGAACTAGTGGATTGATTGCCTCGGGTGAGCATGCTGGATGCCCGTTTCATGGCATCGTTTTCCAAGTACACAACGCCGCTCGCCGACGCATTGGCGACAAATTCAGCGACGAAGGCCCGCCCGATATCGTCCTGCTCGACAACGCCAAACCGCCCCGGAATCAGACGCCCGAGCCAGGCCACATACCCCGGCGTATGAACGTTGCCGGCAATAATGCCAGGACGGAAAATCGCAAGGCGTTGGAAGCCAATGCCTTCGATAGCCTGCTCCTTCAGCCCCATGACGCGCACATAGCGGAACCGGCTTTTCGGTGTGCTTCCCACAGCGGAGAGCAGGGAAAAGTGGGTGATGCCCCCGGCATGACAGCCTCGTGCGAAGGCGCCGACGATCCCGACTTCCAGGGCTTTCAGCTCGTCCTCGCTCCACTTCAAGCTGCCTGCCCCGACCCCAACGCACGAGGCGGCGTAAACCGGACCGCCCTGCGCAACCATGGCCCGGGCGAGCGTGGCAACGTCGGCGGAAAATCCGGCCGCTGCCGTGTCGAGAACGACCTGACGAAGACGGGGATCCCTGGCCAGGTCCACCTCCCGGCGGTTGACCATGACAAGTTCGATGCAGGACGGCTCGGCGAGCAGGGCGCGAACCACGGCAGCGCCGACCTGCCCGGTGCCGCCGATGATCAGGACACGAAATGCCATGTCAGGTCTCAAGGGTGGAGTAGAAACCTCATCCTACGCGGGATTCCGGGGCATCATGAAATCTTGCGAACGACCCCGGGTTTCGCTGCATAAAAGCCGTCATGAACCTGCCCCGTCCGACGCGGTACATTGGTCAGCATCACCCACCCGCCGCCGAGGTGTGATCGTGACGACCGTTGCCCTTGTCATCGATATGCAGGCCGACTTCTTCGGTCATGAGCGGCTGTCCCTGCTCAGGCCAGCCCTCGCGGGGCACACCAACGCCCTCACTGCCATGGCACGTGACGCCGCTATCCCCGTCGTCTGGGTGCGTCAGGAGTTCGCAGCCGATCTCAGCGACGCGTCGCTGGAGGTGCGCAGAGGCCAGATCCAGGTGGTCATCTCAGGCACGCCTGGCGCCGAGCTCCTGCCCGAACTCGACATCGACACGGCGGATCACTTCATCCTGAAGAAGCGCTACAGCGCGTTCTTCGGAACCACCCTCGACGAGCTGCTATCGCAACTTGACTGCGACCAGCTGATCGTCGCCGGAGTGAACACACACTCGTGCGTGCGAACCACAGTCGTCGATGCTTACCAGAGAGACTATGACGTGATCCTCGCGAAGGACTGCATCGACTCGCTGGACCGGGAACACCACGACGTGACATGGCGATACATGGACGGCAAGCTGGGGCGCGGCATGGCGAACGAGCAGATTCGTGCATGGCTTTCGGGTGGCATGGAGCGGTAACCTACGGCCGCCGCTTCTCACGCGAGGTACTTAGGATGACTGCCCGCCTTTCCAGCCGCCCGGCCCTCTGGCGCGTCGGCGCTTACCTCGGCATGCTCGCCGCCTTCGGGGTCGTGGTGCTTGTCCCGGCCGGCCTTCGCGAAGCCGGCTTCCACGCTGCAAAAGCGTGGGGCCTCGGCTCGATGACCGCGCCGATCTGTTGTCTTGGCGCGATACCCGGCATGTTCATCGCTGATCTCCGTTACCGATCAGCGCGACGCATCGCAGGCCCCTGAAGCGCGGCGGCCCCGAAACGAATATATTCGGGACCTGCCGCCTGATCGGAGACCGCCATGCATCACTCAAGGCTGTGCGCGCTATTGATCGACTGCTATACCGACGATGTCGACCGGGCTGCGAGTTTCTGGGCCGATGCACTGGGTCGGCCCGTCGACCTCGATCACCCCGGCTCCCGCGACAACTACCGCATGCTGGCCACGCCACCCGGTGAGCCCATCGTGCAGGTCCAGCGAGTCGGTCACGGGAGCCGAGTGCATCTGGACATCGAGACCGATGACATACCGGCAGAAGTTCGTCGCCTGGAAGCACTGGGTGCGGCCGTCGTCGATCGGCTGGAACGATGGATCGTCATGCAGGCGCCGACGGGGCAGCGCTTCTGCGTCGTGCGCGTCCAGCGACCCGATTTCCCCGGGAACGCGAATCGCTGGGACTGACCGCGCCGTGTCAGCCCTGGCTTAGCAGTCCACGCCAGTAACGATCCAGCGACACCTTCAGCTCGGCAGCGAAATCCAGGCTGGTAAATGCGACCGCCGCATCGCCCATCATTTCCAGGCAATCAGGTGGAATGTCGAGCGCCTGCCACAGCCCTTGCGTCAGCGCATAACTATGGACGAGCACGCGCGGGCCTTCGCCTGGCGCTAGCCCCAACGCTGCCTCGACGACCGTACCGGCGTCGACGAGGGCGGTCCCGAGCTCTTGCTTATATGCGCGCAACCGATCCTGCTCGATGTTCCGCTCAAGCACGCTGTAGCCGAGCGATTCGAGCTTCGAGATGTCGGGCCGCGCGGTGACGTGCGCGACGTAGTC
>NZ_JBFUJE010000385.1:0-3757 GCF_056401535.1 Luteibacter sp. P4_E6
GCTGCGTGCCATGCGTGCACCACCTCAACCGAGCATCGATCTGGCGGTGTTTGGCCCTACCGTGAACCATGCCGCCGCTTCGATTGACGAGACCGTGCAGAGCCTGACGGCCCTGGGTTCGCCCGCGCCCTTGCAGCAGCGCATCCTCAACTGGGGAAATGATTTGCGGCAGCCTCAGCGGCTGGCGGATGCGATCACGTCGGGCATGGCCACGTATCACACGGATGATTACCCCCTGACGCGGGTTGAAGCGAGCTTCGCTGACGGATCGAGGCTGGTGTCCTCTTCCGATTCGCAGAGCGTTCTCATGCTGCCGTGGCGCGATGGTGCCGGTCGAAAGTCGTTCTCGGCGGATTTGCCAAGAGCTCTGGCGGCGCTGCTTCCGCCGGTGTCGACCAACCATGTGCGATTGTCAGGACCGCCGTCGCAAGAGGACTTTGACGACGCGCTTCGCAAGGGGATAGCTAAGGACTACCACCAGTTCAAAATGCAGATCCTCATGCCCGCTGCGTACGCCTCGATACAAACACGCCTCGTCATCGACGATGTCGACCTGAACAACATGGCCGGTGCGGACGGAACGACCTTGAGCTCATTGTTCATCGCCGTGAAGATTCCCGGCGGCCCGCCAAACCTCAGCCTTATGACGCCACTGCAGGTCAAAGGAGGGGCTCTGGCGACGCCAGAAGATCTGGGCGTCATGACGGATGAGTTGAACACGGCCGTTGCGGCAACAGCGCTGCGCCAAGCCATGCAAACCGCTCCGGGTGATGCGTTTCGCATCCTGAGTGACGGTGGCCTGCCGTCATTCGAAGCTTCGGAGAAAAAGCGATTCATCGCGCGCATGGGCGAAGCTCACAAACTGCCCGAACTCGTAAGCCACCCGGAGCTCCTCGACGGCGCCGTGATGGTGACCGAGGATGACGGCCCGTTCATCAAAGGCCCGCGAAGCAGAGGCTCGATCTACTGGGTGGCCCTGCGCGACCAGCGCACGGTCGCGTTGACGCGCCTGGGCGTTTGCAAGAATTCCGACGACTGCATCGTCAAGGTCTATGATTCCGAAGGAAAGGCCCTCTAGACATCACGCCCGAGCAGATTGATGCACCGGTGAGCTAGTACGCCGGGGATCAATGAACCTGAGGGTCCTGGCCACCACCCATGTCCATGTCCGTATCCATGTCTTCATCGGGCGGAGCCTGCGCCACCATTGCTTTATAGGTCGTCGGAGTAAGCTCCGGCAGCTTTTGCAGGAAGGCGACCATGCTCCAGATCGTCATGTCGTCGTGACTGCCACCCCAGGCAGGCATCGCACTCATCTTGATTCCATGCTTGATGACCCAGAACGCCTGAGCAGGGTCGACCCTGGTCTGCGACAGATTGGGCGGCTGCGGGTACAAGCCCGGACGCAGTTCGGAGTCTTTYTGCCCGGGCTTGAGATGGCACTCGGTGCACATCGCCGCGTATTGCCCGGCACCTTTGAGGATCAATTGGGGATCGGACAGATCGGGCACTCTGATGCCCGAGGCGTGCGCCTGGATCGACCGTTGTCGCAGCGTTTCCAGTACCGCGTAGGTCGCCTTGCTGTGCGGATCATCGGCAGCGATGTTGTATGCCCCCGAATAGACAAACGCGGCGGCGCCCAGGGCGCCCATCACGGCTACGCCGGCGACGGTAGCGAGGATGGTATGCAAGCGATTCACGGATCAGGTCCTTGGAACCAGGGGAAGGACGCTGAGGTTAAGCCGTCTATCTGCAGGCCCTCAACTCTGGAGTCCGGTACACGCGGCCTGTAGCGGGTTCAAGCATAATCAGCGGGTCGCATGCTGCGGCTGAGCCCCGGAGTTTCCATGGATAAGGTTACTGGTGTCGCGCGTGGGTTGAGGTTGGTCACTGCCTTTACGATCGCCGCGGCATGTTCGGTGTCCAGCAAGGCTGCGGAGCCGGTGACTGCTGCGGTGACTCGCCTTGTCATCGACGACGACTGGGGTGGCCACAACCCCACATCGCCGCACCTCGCCCACTGGGTGATCGAGCCGCAGGGATCGGGCTTCGTCCTCTCCGGGACGTACAGTCAGCAGCACATGGAGACACAGCCACATTACTCGCGGACGGAACAGCGCGACGTTACCAATGTGTCCGCCCAGACAGTACCCGCAGCAGCCGTAGACGCGCTGGTCCGCGCCTTGCGAGCGCCACCTCAGCAGACGGTCGACACCGCCGTGTTCGGCGCGGCGATCGATCACGCTGGCGAGACGATCGACGAAACGGTGCAGAGGCTGATGGCCCTGAATCCGTCGCCGGCGCTGCGACAGCGCATCCTGGATTGGGCGACCAACCTGCGGCAGGGCGACCCCTTGGCCGATGCGATCACTGTGGGTGTGGCCACCGACTCGCACTCGGATGACTACCCGCACACCCGCGTCGAGGCGAGCTTCGCCGACGGATCGAGCCTGGTGTTCCGTTCCGGCTCGCAGAATATGTTCCTGCTCCCGTGGAGGGACGCCTCCGGACACACTACGTTCTCCGCGGCGTTACCTCAGACACTCGCCGTTGTGCTTCCGCCGACGTCCACCAATCGAGGGCGACTCTCCGGGAAGCCTTCCCCGGACGAATTGCACGATTACCTCGAGACGGGAATGGGTGAGGATTACGCCCTGTTCCAGGTACAGATCGTGGCGCCGCAGGCCTATGCGGCACTGACGTCGCACTTCACCATCCGCGATATCAATCCGGTCGATATGACATCACACGGGCTTTTTGTCACCGTCAGCCTTCCCGGCGGGCCACCGAACCTGAGCCTCCGAACGAAGCTCGCCATGAAGGGCCCGGCATTGGCGAAGCCCTCGGACCTGGACGGGATGATGGGTGCCTTGAACACGGCTGCTACCGCGACGGGATTGCATCAAGCCATGCTGTCGGCTCCGAAGGATGACTTTCGCATAGAGCACGGTATCGGCATCCAGCCGTTCCATGCAGAGGCAAAGAAGCAATTCGTCACCCAGATGGCCGAGGCCCATAAGCTGGCTGAGCTCGCAACGCATCCGCACCTCCTCGACCGTGCTGTGATCGTGATGCAGGGTGGTTACCCAACGTATTGGGTGGCGCTGCGTGATCACCGTGCCGTCATGTGGAAGCGCTACGTCGGATACCGTGCGACCGGTCATCGACTCTGTGCTGGCGTGCCCGTTCCGGGCGAGGATTGGCGAAGCGTGGGGAACACCGATGAATGCTTCGGCAAGGTCTATGACGCTGCCGGGAAGGCTTTATAGAGTCATCGGTTCGAGCCGCAAGATCATCCGGCCGTGCGAAACGACTGTGCCACGGAGTGTCCATGGAAAAGGCTAACGGGATTGGGATCGGGCTGAGACTGGCCGCTGCTTTGGCAATCGCCACGACGATGTCGTCCTGCACGAAGCCCTCGCGACAGGAGGGCTCCCCGCATCCACCAGCCGGCCCCGCCGCACTCACTCGTCTCGTCATCGACGACGACTGGGACGGCTACAGCCCGCTTACGCCGATTCGCTCGCATTGGGTCATCGAGCCACGGGGATCGGGTTACGTTCTCTACGGGACGCGTAGCCAGAGCCGGATCCCAGAGGCCTCCGACGACAGGAGTCGACTGCCCGAGCGCGACATCGTTAACGTCCTGGCCGAGACCATTCCGACCCCGGCAGTGAATGCCCTCGTGCATGCCTTACGCTCGCCGCCCCAATCAAGGATCGACCTCGCCCTGTTTGGCTCAACCGTGAATCACGCC
>NZ_JBFUJE010000386.1:0-3756 GCF_056401535.1 Luteibacter sp. P4_E6
GGGCAGGGGCGTGCGCATAGGTCGGGGACGATACCATCACCAAACGGATAGATAACTTCCACAGCCGTGGGAGTCCGATCGCCTTTGACCGCGCCGGCGGGGCGGGGTTCGCCCGTCTTGCAAAATTCGCCCTGCGACGCCATCTTTTGGCCATTCGTTTCCGGAGCATCCCCCTCCATGTCCACCCCCGATATCACCATCTATTCCACCGCGGTGTGCCCTTACTGCGTCGCCGCCAAGAACCTCCTCAAGGCCAGGGGCCTGGAGTGGAACGAGGTTCGCATCGACATGGATCCGACCCAGCGTGACCTCATGCTCGAAAAGAGCGGTGGCCGCCGCACCGTGCCGCAGATCTTCATCAACGGCACGCACGTGGGCGGTTTCGACGACCTCTCGGCAGCCGATCGTAGCGGCCGCCTGGCCGAAATCCTCGAGGCAGCGCACTGATGGGCGATAACCGCGTCGAAGAGTTCACCGCGTTTCGCAAGCGAATGAACGAGCGCATCCTCGGTGAGGACAATCAGGTCGTCCGCCGCTTCTTTGCCCTGGATACCCAGACGTACCGTGCGGGCGCCCTGGACGTGAAGACCAAGGAGATGCTCGGCCTGGTCGCCTCGATGGTCCTGCGCTGCGACGACTGCATCAGCTATCACGTCGCCCAGTGCAAGGAAGCCGGGGTGAACCGCGATGAATTCTTCGAAGTCTTCAGCGTGGGCCTCGTGGTCGGCGGCTCCATCGTGATCCCCCATCTGCGCCGCGCAGTCGATTTCCTCGACTCGCTGGAAGGCGAGGTGGCCACCGACGCCGAAGCCTGCGCGGACCACCCAGCGGCCTGAATTGCGTCCATGCCGCTCCGGTCGGGGCGGCATCCTTGAAGGAAGTGGGTCGGATCGCCGATAATTGGGCGATTTTTCTCCCCGCGCGCGCCTTCGGCGCCGCATGCGACCCGCTTCCCTTCAGGAGTTATCCCCATGAGCAAGACGATTGCCGTGATCCCCGGCGACGGCATCGGCCCCGAGATCATGGACGCGACCATTCGCGTTCTCGACGCCCTCGACTGCGGTCTGAAATACGATTACGTCGACGCGGGCGTGGTTGCCCTCGAGAAGCATGGCGATCTCCTGCCGCAGAACACGATCGACAAGATCGCCGAACACAAGGTCGCGCTGAAGGGCCCGCTGACCACGCCGATCGGCGGTGGCTTCACCTCGATCAACGTGACCCTGCGTCGCAAGTTCGACCTCTACTCCAACGTCCGTCCGGCGATCAGCTTCCCGGGCACGAAGGCGCGTTACGAGAACATCGACATCATCACGGTGCGTGAAAACACCGAGGGTGCGTACCTGGCCGAAGGCCAGACCACCACGGGTGAGGGTGATTCCGAAGTCGCCACCTCGATGATCCGCAACACCCGCCCGGGCATGCAGCGCATCTGCAAGTACGCCTTCGAGATGGCCCGTAAGAAGGGTCGCAAGAAGGTCACGGCGGTGCACAAGGCCAACATCATGAAGACCTCGTCGGGCCTATTCCTGACGGTGGCGCGCGAAGTGGCGAAGGACTACCCGGACATCGAGTTCGGCGAGATGATCGTCGACAACGCCTGCATGCAGCTGGTGATGAACCCGTACCAGTTCGACGTGATCGTCACGACGAACCTGTTCGGCGACATCCTCTCCGACCTCTGCGCCGGTCTCGTCGGCGGCCTGGGTCTCGCGCCGGGTGCCAACATCGGCAAGGACGCGGCGATCTTCGAAGCCGTCCACGGCTCCGCTCCGGATATCGCCGGCCAGAAGAAGGCCAACCCGTGCGCGCTGCTGCTCGCTGCCGCGGACATGCTCGACCACCTCGACATGGTCGCCAAGGCCACGCGCCTGCGCGCCGCCATCCGCGACGTGATGGAAGCCCGCGACCGTACGACGCCGGACGTTGGCGGCACCGGTACCACGGATACCTTCGGCGACGCGATCGTCGAGCGGCTCCGCGCTACGGCGTAAGTCGTTCGCCAGGTGGTGAAGAGAGACCCTGCAGCAATGCGGGGTCTTTTTTTTGGTGCATGGCTCGCCTTCGGCCTCGCGGGCTCGGCATTGCCATCGCTCTCTACACTTGGGCGCTTCGCGGGGAGACCTTGGTGCCCACCTCGCTGCACTGCGCCTTACCCTCCAAGCAGCGAGGGCACCTTCACGGCATCAGTTGTTTCCGCGGAAGAACGGATACGGCGCGAGGAAGATCAGCCAGATCATCAGCACGATGCCGATGTACTTGATCACGCGGAACAGCTTCGGATTCGCTTTCTTGAACTTCCGTGTGCGGTCGCGCCCGCGGTTGTTCATCGCGAACATGCGATTGACGAAGCCGACCTGTTCGCTGCTTTCGTCATCATTCGGCGATGCGGTGATCGAGCCCATGAAGGCGCCGACGCGCTTGTTGATGCCGGTCATAAGGCGGCTCTTCAGAGGGCGCTCGACGTCGGCAAACAGAATCACGCGGGTCTGGTCCGTGCGGTTCTCGGCCCAATGCACGTAGGTCTCGTCGAACACGACGTCCTTGCCGTCGCGCCACGCGTGCATTTCGCCGTCGACGAAGATGCGGCAGTCGTCCGAGTTCGGCGTGATCAGCCCCAGGTGGTAGCGCAGCGAGCCGGCGAACGGATCGCGGTGCGGATTGAGCTTGCTACCCGGCGGAAGCAGGGCAAACATTGYCGCCTTCACGCTCGGGATGGCGTTGAGCAGCTTCACCGTTTCCGGGCAGAGCGCCTCGGCCGAGGCCAACGGCTCGCCGTACCATTTCAGATAGAAACGCTTCCAGCCCTGCTTGAAGAACGAGTTGAAGCTGGCATCGCTGTGCTTTTCCGCGGAGCGGATGAAGCCCTCGTCGAACAGGTGCATGGCTTCTTCGCGGATCTTCTCCCAGTTGCCCTGCAGCAGATCGAGCTGCGGGAATCCGGCGCGATCCAGGATCGGCCGCGCTGGCACGGCGGAGAAGGCGTACATCAGCAGGTTGTACGGCGCGAAGATGGCCGAGTGATCGACCAGCTGGCGATCGAAGCGCAGGCGTGAGCGTCCGCGCAGATGCACCAGCAACACGCAGAGCGTGAACAGGATCAGCACATACAGGACGATGAAGCGGGGCCCGAGGAAATTCATGGGTTGGACTCGACCAGGACAAGCGATACGTAGGGCCGCGCGCGGCCTGTATCAACGCGCCTAGGATACTCCGGCCTTAATGACCGAGCACGTAAACCGAGCCGCCACCGGGCCGCCAGGCCCGCTGGAAGGCCTTGTTAACCCACGCGATCGCTTCGCGGACAGCCACGTGCGGCGATTTGCCCCGAGCCAGCCCCGCCGCCACGGCTGAGGCCAGTGTGCAGCCGCTGCCGTGCCCTTCGAGCGGCAGGCGAGGGTGCCGGACCTCGGTCACGCCGCTCGCGTCGTAAAAACAGTCGACCACCTCGCGGCCTTTGCCATGGCCGCCTTTGAGCAGGACGCCGCGTGCGCCGAGGGCGAGCAGGTCGGCGCCGACGGCGTCCATGTCGCGTCCCAACGGGCGGCCGAGCAGGGCTTCGGCTTCCGGCAGGTTGGGAGTAAGGATGTCGGCCAGCGGTATAAGGCGCGTCACCATCGCTTCGAGCGCATTTTCATCGAGCAAGCGCGCACCGCTTGTGGCAATCATCACCGGATCGACGACTAGCCACGCAGGTTTGCGAACGCGCATCTCTTTTGCCACGAGCCGCGTCACCGCCGCACTGCCGAGCATGCC
>NZ_JBFUJE010000387.1:0-3749 GCF_056401535.1 Luteibacter sp. P4_E6
CTATGCGTCCGGGCAAATGGTCCGCTCGGTCATGGTCAGGCAGATCAAGCTCGCTTATCTCGCGGTGGCCGGCGCGATCGCTCTTGTTGCCGTGGGTGGCGGCGCCCTCATCTGGGCGGAAATCGCGGCCTACAAAGATGCTCGTGCACGCTCCGCCGCAGCGCAAATCAATGCTGAAGTTGTCGAGGCCTACAGCCGTGTGGGGATGACTTCCTGTGGCGGCCATCCGTGCGTGAAGTTGGACAGGAAAGCTAAGCGGTGGGGTGATAAGGGGCAGTATGTGCTTGTTGACTTGGCGGACGGCCGTCGCTAGCTATGGACCAGCCAAAGTTCAACGAACAGAATCTCTACGGTGAGACCAGGCACCCCCAAGCGTGGGATGTTGCCCAGCTCCGCCTCGGCGATTGCTACCTACTTGCACCCATGGCGTCGCTTGCCTATCAACAGCCAGAAAGAATCGAGAAGGCAATCAGGTACGACGCACCGACGGCCTCATTTACCGTCACGCTCTATACGTCACAGAAGACCTTCCTAGGTCTCTCATCAAAGCCGAAGGCCGTGGATGTGACTGTCAGCCAGGCTGATATCGAGCAAGAGGTCAAGATCAGCGGAGCCAGCCTGATCGACAGAGGCGGCGGTCCAGTCGAAGCCAGCTGGCCAGCAGTGATGGAAACCGCCTACGCCAAGCTGGCGATGAAGGGAGATGAGACCCTTTCCGATGGCTTCGACCGCATCGGCAACGGCGGCTGGCCTCAGGACGCGGTCTATGCTCTTACCGGAGAGCGATCTACCTCGGTGTCGGACTACTCCCTTAGACACACGACTCTTGATCGTGCTCACGCCAGGATAGAAGGCGCTCTTAAGGAAGACCGGCCTGTCATTCTCACGACGCGTGCGGTTGAGGGTGCGCCTAACGATGGCCTGGTCTCAAGCGAGGAAGGTGGCGGTCACGCGTATGTGATCGAGAACATCAGCAAGGACCAGAGCGGCAACGTCACAATAAGGGCTCGGAATCCGTGGGGGCACAACATGGACCCTACCCATGGCGTCTCCTCGCAGAGTCCAACCGTCGATGTCGACCTCAAGACCATCCTAGAGAACCATCACCTACAGCAGATCGACTTCGGCCCTAAACCGATCCGAACGAAGAGCACCGGGGAAGCCACTCAGGACCGAGATCGCCAAGACGATTCACAGGCGTCAGTCAGTACGGGCGACCCTTACATGGACCGACTACTGAGAAGCCTCGGCGACGAGCGCGCCCTGGGCGAGTCTTTGAGCGAGCTCGCATCGTCGCCTGATGGTCGGGACTTTCGTACTGAAGGGAGCATGCGGTACGAGGAGCTTCTTCACCAGCAAGCGCTGGAGGAATCCGTGCAGGCCCAGCAACAGCAACAGCAACAAGCAGCTCAGGTCGGCCCGGTTTTGAGCCTGGCCCCTTCCGAATGAACGGTTTCTCTTTCGTGCGCCTCGCATTCTTATGGGCAAGCCTTCTGCTTGTCGGCGCCTGTACAGCATCGCAAGGATCTCGCGTCAGGATGATCGACGCCGCTCCCGTCAACACCTTCCAGCCTTGGGGTAACGCCAACCTGGCTACGTATGCGAGCGAGCAAGCGGACATGGAGGCTGCCGTCGTCCAGTACCTTGCGTCGAACTACGAAATTGTGGATCGGCGCTTCTACGTTGCCAGCGCATTCTCGCGTGTTCTCCAGAGCGACATGTATGACGTCATGGTCAAGAAGCTCGGGGGAAAGGTCATAGATCACAAGATCCCTGAAGGACTCGGAAATATCAGAATCTGGAAACGTGGGAAGGAATACTTCGCGGTTGCGTCTTCCTGGATCATCTATCCCGGTGCGAATGCTGTTTATGGGTACTACGAGCTCCGTAGAAGGCCCCGGAGGTAAGGTTCTCGCTAACCTTGTCTACCGAAAGTGCGCACTGGTCCGGCAGGCAACGCCAATTCGGTCCCGCTATCATGCTCACCACGGCCGCTGAGTCGCGGCCGTTTAAGGAACCATGGATGCGGACCCGATGATGCGCCCCGCCCTTGCCGTGACCGGCCTCGCCACATCCCTGCTTCTGGCTTGTGCCGTTCCGGCCCGCGAGAAAACTTCGCCACCGCATGCCGCGGGCACCAGCGTTGCCCAGGCACTACCTTCTCCAGATAAGGACCATCCGATGAACGCTGCCGTTTCGCCTGCGCTGCTGCCCGGAGCGCGCGACGCCGGGGCGCGCGTGCTGACCTTCCTGTCGACTGTCTCGTCTACGGCCGCATTCACGCCAGCGGGCATCGGGCATGCCATGGGCGTCACCCTAGGGCCGGACCCGAACAACGACTCCGGTTGGGCCATTTACCACAGCCCCGACTTGGGCCAGGGTTGGAGCTACTGGGTCCAATTTGCGGCGGGCGAGGCCACCTTGAAGCCGGGGTTTCGCTTCTGGTTCGACCACACCGACCGCGCCGCCGATGCCGCACCCGTGTGTGCGCTGCCCTTGGACAAGCTGCGCAGCACCTTGACGGCCCATGGTTGGGCTGAACGGTCCGTTCCTTCGGAAATCGGCAGTGTTCAGGCGATCGAGTTCGCCAAGGCCGACATGGTGCTGACGTTGAGCGCGCGCGATGGCGCGGACGTGCACGGCACCGCGTGTGTGCTGTCGCTGCAAACTGCTGACGCGCGCTGACCAGGAAGGACTCTCCCATGGCTGCGCCCCACCCCGACCTTGATGCCGCGGTAAACCAGTTTGCGCAGCAGCCAGGCGATGGCTGAGGCAACCGCTCGTACRCACTGTGTGCACCGTGTGCACCGGCCTAGTTGCGCGGCGCAACGCTTCACGGCGTGACATCTTTCACCTGCTGGATATTGAGCACATAGGGCGTCAACGGATCTGGATCGGCCTGAAAGAGTCCCGTTATCRTTGCAAACCCTTTGCGTCCCTGATGGTTCATCTGCACGTAGAATCGATGGATATCCTTGTGATCCAGGGTTGCTTCTGACTTGATAACCAGTTCAATTCCGCGACCAGGGCACGCCCTGTCGCTGAAATTCATGTGATCCTCTCCGAGAATGACAAACCCTCGAATCCGAATCACCTGATTCACAAACGCCTGCGGGCTTTTCAGGACACTGCAAACCTCCGTGGTGTTGATCTCTGTCCCGTGTGTCCCGGCTCCGGCGAATGCGACGGGCGAGAAAAACAGGAGCCACGACCACGCAGCTAAGGCATTAAGCACACTCGTCTTCACTCTTCACCCTCTGGGCAAGCGACAAAACACGCGGAAACATTGACCACAGCGTCGCGCGCAGTGTTCGTCTCTGGTGTCTCGGGCCGACGCCAGCCGTGTTCTTTTTTTGCCGCGTCGGATTGTCCTAGCGATGTCCTGAGTATCGCGGGTCATGCTCGTCAAGGCACATGAATACGACCTCAGCCTCGCCGCATCCACCGTGCAACATGCATTCGTTCGAATTCTCGCTCACGACCTGGATGTGCTTACCCAATTTGGCGCAATAGGCATTGGCATCCCTTAACGCATCGCCCTTTGCACGAGCAGGTCCAGAGAAAGGCGCCCGGATCGACACCGAGTACGTATCTTTCCCCGTCTCGCGCACGCCTGAACTCGCACATGCGGCCAGAGCGCTCGCTGCGATCAAACAAATGAATAGTCTCATCAGTGCCTCTTGGTCGTCAGAGCCGAAGGCCTGGAACACCCAGGATCCGCTCTGCGGGTGAGAGAAGTCGTCACAGTC
>NZ_JBFUJE010000388.1:0-3746 GCF_056401535.1 Luteibacter sp. P4_E6
TTCCAGGGCGTCCAGGGCCTGCTCGATCACAGCCTCGCGGGCGTCGTGCAGGCGCGTCAGCTCCGAGGCGAGCTCGGCATAGGTAGGTGCTTTCATCGACATGGCGCGGCTCCCCGGAGGCTTTGGGGAACGCTAGCGTCGCTGGCCCGCGGCACGCTTGTACGCCTATGAGGCGACTTCTAGGGATCGCCGGTTTCGATCTGCAGGGAGGTCTTGCCGTCGCGACGGACAAGCCCGGGACCGAACTGAACGACTTTCGCGTCCTTCAGCACAACGGTGTAGTCCTGATGGGAGAACGAAAAGCGGCCCGGTCGACGGTCGATCCAGCTCATCACTTCGAAACCGATCATGTTCCGGTCCGAATCGGGCGGACCGAGACGGTCGACGACCTCGTTTCGTGGGGTGCCGACTTCCAGCCGGGCAATCTTCGAGGACATCCCTGCGCAGCCGGCCAGGCCGGCCGTCAGCAGAGCCACGGCGATCGCTCGTTTCATCCTCACTCCCGTCAAGGTGCGGCACCCGCCGGATGGTAGCGCACTGACGCAAAAGCGTGCGACTGATCCGCCTGGCATGACCTGCTTTTCAGCGCACCGTCGAGGGAGGCGCCGGCATCACCGATGGCGACGCCGCCTGGCCGACGGGCTTGCCATGGGGATCCAGCACGTGGCCTTGCGCGTCAACAGCGTGCGTGTTGGCATTTTGCACGCGCCGGGTGACGCCTGGACTACCCGGCTGCACCGGGCTCAGCCCGCGTTCGGTGGCGCCTGCGTCGGAAGCGGGTTGAACAGGCATCGAGGCCGGGTTGGCCTGCCCCGGGCTCGGCGCGGCGGCAGGATTCGCTCCTGGCGTCGCGGTGGGCACGGACGCCGGATTCGGCGTCGTCTGGCCGATCGCCGTCGACGACAGGAGCAACAACGCCAGCAGGCGGGAGGGGTGTAAGGGCATCGCAGGCTCCGGATGCATCGCGGGAACGACGCTTGCGTCAGTCACGCTAGTCCGGCGCATGTGAAGCCTTCGCGTCCCTGCTAGGCTCTTCCGATCCCATCCCGGAGACACCCGATGCTGCTTGCCCTCGCTTTTGCCCTTGCCACCGATAGCGGTTTCGACGCGCGTGTCCAGGCTGCCAAGGCATTGGAGAAGAATCCGGAGGGCAAGGCCTGGCAAGGCGCTTTGTGGGACAAGATAGGCAACCCGGCCACGGACGCGCTGAAGGACTGCATCGCCAGCAACAGCCCCGCGGACAAGACGCCATTCACCATTGTCGCGACGATCGACGCCAAGGGCCGCTCCAGCGACGTGGCGGTCCAGCMGGAAACGCCGGTGGCGAAGTGCTTCACCGGCCAGTTTGCCGTCTGGACCCTGCCGCCACCGCCGAAGAAGCCGGCGCCCTATCCGTTCGAGATCGACGTCTCGATGGGGCAGTAAGTCAGTTCAGTTCGTCCGGATGCGGGCCCATGCGGTTGCCCGCATCCAGTCCGTCGATCGCCTTCATCTCATCGGCTGACAGTTCGAAATCGAACACGTCGATGTTGGCCTTGATGCGTTCGGGCGTGACGGATTTCGGGATCACCATGTGCCCGAGCTGGACATGCCAGCGAATCACCACCTGTGCCGGCGTCTTGCCGTGCTTCTTGCCGATGGTGACAAGGGCATCGTTCTTCAGCAGGTCGCCGCCCTGCCCCAAGGGGCTCCAGGATTCGGTGATGATTTTCAGCTTCGTATTGGCAGCAACGACATCGCGCTGCGCGAAGTCCGGATGCAGTTCGATCTGGTTGACCACCGGTACCACGCCGGTTTCCTTCACCAGGCGTTCGAGATGCGCTGGCTGGAAATTGGACACGCCGATCGAACGGATGCGACCTTCGTCACGCAGGCGAATGAAGGCCTTCCAGGTGTCGACATAAAGGTCGCGTTTCGGCGTCGGCCAGTGGATCAGGTACATGTCGACGTAGTCGGTACCCAGCTTGTTCAGGCTGCTATCGAAGGCCTTTAGCGTGCTATCGAAACCCTGCTCGGCGTTCCACAGCTTGGTCGTAAGGAAGATGTCGCCGCGCGCGACCCCGGATCGCTCGATGCCCTGGCGCACGCCGGCTTCATTCTTGTAGATCGCCGCGGTATCCAGAGAGCGGTAGCCAGCCGCCAGAGCGCTGGCGACGGCATCGGCCGTTTCGCCATCGGGAATCTGGAATACACCGAAGCCCAGTTGCGGGGCCTTGTTGCCATCGTTGAGGTCGAGGACCGGAACGGAAGAAGTCATGCCTTTGTCTCCTGCGGGGAACCGCCAACAATGATGCCGGACGACCCCGCATTCAACGCGTGATGGCTCAGTCGCCGCGCGCCGCGTAGTGCGTCTCGACGTAGTTGTCGAGGATGCCGACGAACTCGTCGGCGATGTTGTCACCACGCAGTGTCATGACTTTTTCACCGTCGATGAACACGGGCGCGGAAGGTGCTTCGCCGTTACCCGGCAACGAAATGCCGATGTTCGCATGCTTGGATTCGCCGGGTCCGTTGACGATGCAGCCCATCACCGCGAGAGTGAGGTTCTCCACACCGTCGTACTTCACGCGCCACACCGGCATCTGCTCGCGCACATGTTCCTGCACGGTTTTGGCCAGCTCCTGGAAAAATTCGCTCGTGGTGCGACCGCACCCCGGGCACGCGGTGACCAGCGGCGTGAAGGCGCGCAGGCCCATCGTCTGCAGCAACTCCTGGGCGACAATGACTTCGGCCGTGCGCGACTGCCCCGGCTCGGGCGTGAGCGAAATGCGGATCGTGTCGCCRATACCTTCCTGCAGCAGCACGCCGAGTGCCGCGCTGGAGGCGGTGATGCCCTTCGAGCCCATACCCGCTTCGGTCAGGCCCAGGTGCAGGGCGTAGTCGGCACGACGGGCGAGATCGCGATACACCGCGATCAGCTCCTGCACGCCCGAGACCTTGCACGAAAGGATGATGCGGTTGCGCGCAAGGCCGAGGTCTTCCGCGCGCGCGGCGGAATCCAGCGCGGAACGGATCAACGCTTCGCGAGCTACATGGCCTGCGTCCCACGGGTCGGCACGGCGGGCGTTCTCGTCCATCAGGGCAGCGACCATGGACTGGTCCAGCGAGCCCCAGTTGGCGCCGATACGCACGGGCTTGTCGTAGCGAATCGCCATCTCGATGATCGAGGCGAACTGCGCATCTTTCTTCTTGCCGAAGCCGACGTTGCCCGGATTGATACGGTACTTGGCGAGCGCCTCGGCACAGGCCGGCTCGCCTTCCAGCAACTGGTGGCCGTTGTAGTGGAAGTCGCCGATCAGCGGGACCGAGACGCCCATCATGTCCAGGCGTTCACGGATGCGCGGCACGGCGGCGGCAGCGGCAGGCGTATTCACCGTAATGCGGACCATCTCCGAGCCCGCGCGGGCCAGTTCGGCCACCTGCTTCGCCGTGGAGACGGGATCTTCGGTGTCCGTGTTCGTCATGGACTGGACGACGATCGGTGCGCGGCCGCCTACTTGCACGCGGTCGACGATCACGCCCGTGCTCTGGCGGCGGGCAGCGGCTTCCGCGGGACGGGGGCGGCTAAGGAGGTCTTCGGTCATAGCCCGGCATTTTAGCGCATTGGTATGACCGCCCGCAGACCGGAGCTCCCAGGCCGCTGTAGGAGCCGATTCATCGGCGAATGGGTGCTCGCGGCAACCGGGCCCGCTGCTGCGGGATCGCCGATGAATCGGCTCCCACACGAAGCTTCGCCGCCTAAGCGG
>NZ_JBFUJE010000389.1:0-3727 GCF_056401535.1 Luteibacter sp. P4_E6
GCGTGGTGCAGAGCATCGAGCGCAACGTCGTCCAGGGCCGTGACCACGGCACGGCCGGCGCGGTGATCGGTGCCATCGCCGGCGGCGTCCTGGGCAACCAGGTCGGCCGCGGCAACGGACGCAAGGTCGCTACGGTCGCCGGCGCGGTCGGCGGCGGCTTCGCCGGTAACGCCATCGGCAAGGGCGGTGGCAGCGAGAGCTACACCCTGCGCCTGAAGATGGGCGGCGGCGGTTACACGAATGTCCAGGTCGCCGATGCCTCGTCTATCCGCACGGGTGACATCGTGGTGGTCGACGAAAAGGGTAACGTCCAGCGCGTGCAGTAAGCGCCTGGGTGTTTCAATGAAAGGCCGGCCTTCGGGTCGGCCTTTTCTGTGGGAGCCGGCTATGCCGGCGATGGGGTTACGGCGACCTGGCTATCGCCGCTGAAGCGGCTCCCACACGGGCAGCTATCGCGTCGTAGAACGACTCGGGCAACACCGCACGCACCGGCACACGCCACCAATTCGCCCGTGCGAAGTCGCGGCACTTCACCGCGTCCTTGTCCGTCATCAGCACGGGGCAACCATCGGCGAAAGTAAAATCGTCGCGGGTGAATGCATGGTGGTCTGCAAAAGGATGGCCATCCACAGCAATGCCGTGCGCCGTAAGGCTGCTGAAGAAGCGTGCGGGATTGCCGATACCCGCGACAGCGTGCGCTGGCCGCCCGGCAAACTCACTGAGCGGTGCGGAAAGCGACGGGTCGGCCATGTTGATCGCGATGCCACCTTCCAGCGTCATGGCGATCTCGGTCCCGGCTGGCGTGCCGCTGTTGACCACAACGAAGTCGACATCGGCGAGGCGGCTCRCCGGCTCGCGCAACGGCCCGGCCGGAAGCAAATGTCCGTTCCCCAGCCGACGCTCACCATCGATCACACAGATCTCGACATCGCGACCCAGACGATGATGCTGTAATCCATCGTCGGCAAGAATGAGATTGCATCCGGCGTCTATGAGCAACTGCGCCGCTTCCGGACGCTCGCGCCCAATAGCGACAGGCACACCACTCTGGCGAATCAGGCTCGGCTCATCGCCGACCTTCGCGGGGTCGTCCTGGCCGGTGAGCAGATAGGGCCCACGCTCGCTACCGCCATAGCCGCGACTCACGACACCCGGAACGAAACCCCGCGCCGACATCGCTTCAGCCAACGCCACGATCAGCGGCGTTTTGCCGGTGCCGCCAATGGTGATATTCCCGACGACCACAACCGGTACGGAAAGCCGAATCACCGCCGAAGGATCGTTGCGAAAGCCTGCCGCACGACGCCGCACAACAGCCCCGTAAAACACCTCCAGCGGACGCGTCCAGAGCGGCGGCTTCCCGCCGCCGTACCAATGTCGCTGCAGTGAGGCGCCGAGGCCCACCGCTTAGCTCGCCGCTTGCTCGTGGAACTGCATGCGGTGCAGGGCCGAATACTGGCCGCCAATGTCGAGCAGTTCGCGGTGCGTGCCGAGCTCGATGACCCTGCCCTGGTCCATGACGGCGATCTGGTCGGCGTGCTCGATGGTCGACAGGCGATGGGCGATCACCAGCGTGGTGCGGTCGCGCATGAGGCGCGTGAGCGCGTCCTGGATCAGGCGTTCCGACTCGGTATCGAGCGCGCTGGTCGCCTCGTCGAGGACGAGGATCGGCGCGTTCTTGAGAATGGCGCGGGCAATGGCGATACGCTGGCGCTGTCCACCGGAGAGCGAGTTACCGCCCTGCCCGATCTGCGTCTGCAGGCCTTCGGGCAGGCGCTCGATGAACTCCATGGCGTTCGCGGCCTTCGCTGCCGCCGTGATGTCGGCTTCCGAGGCGCCAGCCATTTCGCCGTAGGCGATGTTGGCGGCCACGGTGTCGTCGAACAGCACCACGTTCTGGCCCACCCAGGCGATCTGACGGCGCAGCGAGGGCAGCGTGTACTGCGAGTAATCGCGACCGTCGACGAGGATGCGGCCCTCGGTCGGCTGGTAGAAACGCGGCAGCAGACTGACCAGGCTGGACTTGCCGCTACCGGAGCGTCCCACCAGGGCCGTCACCGTACCGGGCTTGCAGACCAGATCCACGCCACGCAGGGCGACGTGGTTGTTGCGCTCGTACACCAGGTGGATGTTCTCGAAACGGATGTCGCCCTTGGTGCGAACGAGGTCTTCCGTGCCGGTGTCGATTTCGGGCGGCTCGTCGATGATCGTGAACAAGTCCTCGGCGGCGGTAACGCCTTTCTGCAGGTTTGCCTGGATTCCGGCCAGACGCTTCAGCGACGGCAACATAGCGCCCATCGCCGTGAGCACGGCCGTGAACACTCCGGGGGTGATCGTCTCGATGATGCCTGGGCGCGTTCCGAGGAATACCAGGGTGGCAAGCGCCATGGCGCCGACCGTCTGGATGGTAGCTCCCGAGGCGGCGCTGGTCGCCGAGACCTTGAGGTTGAGACGGCGCTGGCGGTCGGCGATTTCGCCGAAACGATCGCCTTCGCGCACCTGCCCACCGTAGATGCGCACCTCGCGATTCGCCGCGACGGCTTCCTCGACAGCGCTGGTTACGCTGCCCATGTTGCCCTGGATACGCTTGCTGATCTTCCGGTAGCGGCGGCTGATGACGGTGACGATAACCACCACGCAGGGCACCAGAACGAGCAGCGCCATCGCCAGATAGGCACTCCAATACAGCATGACGCAAAGCATGCCGATGACGGTCAGGCCCTCGGTGACGGCCATCTTGAGCGAATCCGCCGACGCAGAAGCTACCTGCTCGCTGGTGTATGTAATGCGCGAGATCTGCTGGCCCGACGGCTCCTTGGCGAAGAAGGTAGCCGGCAGGCGAAGATAGGATGYGAAGACGTCGACACGAATGGCCTGCACCACGTTGCGGCCCACATAGGCGATGCCGTAGTCAGTCGCGTAGGAGGCTACGCCTCGCACCGCGAAGATCGCGATGATCCAGATCGGCATCCAGAAGATCGTGTACGGATCCTTGTCGACGAAAAGGTTGTCGATCAATGGCTTCAGCAGGCTCGTGAAAAGCGACAGGCAAACCGGGTCGATGATCATGCCGACAATGGCAATGAGGCCCGCCGTGCGGAACCGCCGCGTGTAACCGAGCAGGCGCTTATAGGTCTGCCAGGTCTTGGCGTCCCAGACCGAGACTTTTTCCTTGCTCACCGGGCCGGACCCGTCTCGCTCGGCGTGGTCGCGATCGACAGTCGGGTAAAGCCCACCTGGCCGAGCGCATCCATCGCGCGAACCACGTTCTGGTGCGGCGTCATCGCATCGGCGCGGATCACCACGAGGCGATCGCGGTCGTTACCGGCGACACGCTCGATAGTCGCCTTGAGCGGCTCGATGCCCTCGCCCAGCACTTCGTCGCTGCCGACCGAGTAGTGGCCGTCACGATCGACGACCAGGGTGAGCGCGTTGTCGGTGGACTCGCGCGCCTGGCTGTCGGCCTTGGGCAGGTTGACCTTCAGCCGGGAGTGCTCGACGAAGGTGGTGCTGAGCACGAAGAACATCAGCAGGGTCAACAGCACGTCGATCAACGAAATGACGTTGATCTCGAAATCGTCCTCGCGACGGGAACCGATGCGCATGGATCAGCCAGCCTGCGAGGTAGCGGCTTCCGACGCGGCGGTGCGACGGCGCGGTGCCGGGCGCGGCGCGGACAGGTCGTCCAGCAGCGCCGTGGCTTCCTTTTCCATCTGCACGACATAGC
>NZ_JBFUJE010000390.1:0-3716 GCF_056401535.1 Luteibacter sp. P4_E6
CCCATAACGTACGGCGCCGCCACCGCGAACGACAACGAGGGATTCGATGTTGTTCAACCTGACCGGTGCCACGGACCGCTGCGGCTGGCCGTAGGGCGCGAACGCCATGGGCCTGCCGTCGAGCAGCACGGTGGAGCGAGGACTGTAGCGGCCGGTCAGGCCACGCACGCCGATGCTGAGGGAAACCGCGCTGCCGGCCGAACCGGAGTTATCGGTGGACTGGACGCCAGGGATGCGACGCATGACATCGCCGATGCTGGTCGCGCCGGTGCCGCTGATCTGCGTGCGGTCCAGCACGGTACGGGCGCCGGCAAAGGTCTTCACACTGTCCTGGAGACCCGTGCCCAGCCAGCTGCCAGCGACCTGGATGGAGTCCAGCGTGGCGGCGTCGTCCGCCACGGCGGGCTTGGCTTCCTGTGCCTGCACGGCGTACGGGCTGGCCGCGAGGGCCGCGGCGATGGACGCCGCGCTGAAGCGAACGCGCAGGGCGGACGCCCGGCGGGAGTGAGACGAAAGCAYGCTGAGCCCTTGGTTTTCGATGGCAGCCAGACCCCAACTCGAAAGGCGGGGTCAGTGTGTGCCAATCAGATGCGAATAGGTTGCATTTGCAATGGGGCGGGAGTCTAGCATGCTGTTCGACATCTGAAACTAGGGGGCGTGGAACGCTGCCTCGATGTTGTGGCCGTCCGGATCGAGGATGAAGCCGCCGTAGTAGCCGGCGCTGTAATGCGTACGGGGGCCCGGAGGGCCATTGTCCCGACCACCCGCGTCCAGCGCGGCTTCGTGGAAGGCGCGGACGTCGTGCTGCGTCGTGACGCGGAAGGCCACGTGCACCGGTGGCTGATTCGGCTCGCCCCGGTAAATCCAGAAGTCGGCCTTGCCATTTTCGCCAAAGCCGGCGACATCCGTACGCCCGGTGACGGATGCGGGAATTTCCAGAAGCAGTTCATAACCGATGGCTTTGAGCGTAGCCAGGTAGAACGCCTTGCTTCGCTCGAAGTCGCGAACGTAAATGCCGATGTGGTCGATCATGGTTGAGCCTGGACGGGTGGCTAAGGTCGTTGCAGCTTAGCGCCGTCAGCGCTTCATCGGGAACTGCAGGTTGACCCCCGCGAAGACCTGGAACTGCGGCTGCCCCGCGCCGCTGCGTGACACGGTCCATTGGGGTTCGAGGAAAATATTCAGCGTCGTGCCGCTCTCGAGCAGTTTGACCTTGCCCAGGCCGAAGCCAACGGGGATGGCGTAGTTGCCGCGCTGCAGGTCGAAGTTCCAGGTCGCCGTCGATCTCAGGTACCAGCCTTTGGGAAGGTTGTAGAGAATCAGGGGTTGGAAAGCGAGACTGTTCTGGTCGAGGCGTCGGTTGGACCCTGCGAACGATTGCTGCCATGTCACCAGCGTTCCCAGCAGACCCCATTTCTGCGGCGCGATGACGATCGCCGCCAGACCACCCTGCCATTTGCCGGTGCCGGTTTCGTCCTTGCTTGCCGTCGGTGCTGTGATCTGGGGCCCTATCGCCACCTCGGTGTTACCGACCTTGAAGGGAAACAGGTCGATCAGGTTCAGGTCGCCGATCGACGTGGTCGTTCCTGTCTGTGTGGGAGCAGTCGCGACAGGCAGCGTGTAGCGAAAGAGTTGCGGTGTGCCAAAAGCCGCATTCGGGATGACGCCGCGGAACAGGAAGGCGTTGGTGTAATCGTTGCTGTCGTAGAGCTGCGGCGCCCATTGGTCTTGGAAACTGACCGTTATCTTGGGCGTCAGCGGATTGTTCGCTTCGTTCGCCTCGCTGGATGGGGGTGCGGCTTGGGCGAATGCCAGGGGCGTTATCGCAAGGGCCCCGATAACGCCCGCCATCCGGCAGAGCGCGTGAAGCGATCGGGTCGAGCCTGCGTGGCGAGCTTTCATCGGTGACCTCCGGGTGACTCGCGTCCCAGCATGGTGAGCGTCATGCCTATCTACGCATGCAGGGGCGGGCGTCGCGTCGGGAAAATGCATGAGGGGGCGTGCGTAGAACTACTTAAGGAGGCGCCGTCAAACCGTCATCAGGTCCAGGGTGGCAACGGAGCGCCATCGAGTGTTAGCGTTTCGCGGTCGGCGAATGCCGCTACAGGGGATGTAGACCATGGTTCGATTGAATTGGGGCAACGAAGCCAACCAGCGTATTGCTCGCCAACGCAAAGGGGGCGACTATCGTGGGGCGAATGCGTCCATGATCACGCGTGCGATCGATGGTGTCGGCATCGATAGCGGTACCGCACGGGAGGGCGACGGTGTCCGTGTCGTATACAACGTGTCCAGCGCCCATCTTCCACAGATTCTCGCGTCCGGATACGTGAACTGCTATCACCGCGGAACTCGGCGAACGATTGGAAACCCTTCGCAGGTATCGCCGCGTCGGCTCGGGGTCGACATAGCCATCGCGTCTGCCCTGGTGCCTCCGGTCTCGCATGAGGATATCCATTACGGCGCCGTCGAACTCAACGGCGTGGGCATGCGCTATTACGGCGACGTGTGTATCGTTCTGAAATCGTCGGAGTTCTCCGCCGACACGGTGGTCCTCTCCCGAAACTCGTATGACCTCACCCGGTCTCCCATGGCAGACATGATCAGCCAGGGTGCCCAGGTCGGCACGCTGATCCAACGCATGATGGGCACCCGGCTTGACGTGGCGTCCATGCTGGTTTGCAAGGTCATACGTGATCCTTCGATCGACGACCGGTTGCTGACAGTTGGCCGTATCGCCGCATCGTTGCTGCATGACGAGGAGTACTTCGAAGTCGTGAGGCTTGAGACATTCGATGTCTCGAGCATCGAGGAAATTCGCGTTTCTTCTGCCGATGCCACGCTGGAGATGCATATCGCCGAGCGGCAAAGGCAGGGACTGACACCCACTCTCGCTGAGTTGATATGGCGCCACCGCCGGGAACAGGCTGCCAGGTCCGCCGCGGCAAACAACCTTCCGTATCGTGTCGTGACGACAGACGGGCGGGTGAGGGCATGACCATGCAAGAGGAAGGGAGGCGGTGGTCCATCGATGCACTGGATGCCGATGGCGGAATTGCGTTCGCCAGTTTTCGCCAGAGTGGCGAGGCGGACATCGGAGACCTGGAGGTTGAGCACGCCGTGGTCGTGGCTGCGCCCCATTTCCGTCCCGTGCCAGTGTCCAGCCGTGCGCTCTCGCTCGGCGCCATAAGTCAGGGAGCGCAATCGGGCGTGTATGGCGACAGCGGAGAGGTGCGCTTCGATTCGCTCGATCAGCTCGTTGAGTTCGTGCGGAAGGTGTATGTCGGTGGGGGTGCTAGTGGAGCGACGCCAGCGCCAGAGACGGTACCCAATCCGCCCGAGGGGCCGAATGAGTATGAAGGCGCCGGGGAGGAACAAGAAGACTGGGGGCAGCGAGTGGCTTCGCACATGATTGCCGATTGGCTCGCTCTCGGGGTGAGCGAAAGTGACCTAGGTCGACCTTCGCTGCCACCTTTCAGTGACGAACTGCATTACCGCGGTCACCAGATCATAGCGCGCGCCGCCGTGTCAATTGGGATCTCGCTAATCGAGCGAATGCCATATCCCGACGATCCGATCGAGGACCAATCGCGCTGGATCGCGACGACGGACCACTTTATGTGGATGCTGCGATGCATTGACATGTCCGCGTTCGTCATGGATCCCTCCATGCATGAACTGCTCACGTCGTGCGGCATTCGGCTGCTCAATGACCC
>NZ_JBFUJE010000391.1:0-3709 GCF_056401535.1 Luteibacter sp. P4_E6
TTGTACGCCTGTCGCTATTGCCCTGCACAGAAGTAAGAAATCGCTGCCAGTCCCGCCTAGGCAACCCGTATGATCGCCGCCTACGCAAACCGGAGAGAACCCATGTCCGCCGTCCAATTGATCCGCGAGGGAACCCTCGCCCGTCTGGTCATGAATCGCCCCGAGGTCCATAACGCCTTCGACGACGTCCTCATTGCCGACCTGACGGCCGCGCTGGACGGGATCGAAGGCGACGACGGTATTCGGGCCGTGGTGCTTACGGGCGCAGGCGCCAGCTTCTCGGCGGGCGCCGACCTGAACTGGATGCGCGGCATGGCCTCGGCCAGCGAGGCGGACAACCGGGCCGACTCCCTGCGACTGGCCACCCTGATGCGCCGCCTTCAGTTTCTGAACAAGCCGACCGTGGCCCGGGTCAACGGCGCAGCTTTTGGCGGAGGCGTGGGCCTGATCGCCTGCTGCGACATCGCCATTGCCGCCGAGGGGGCGAAGTTCGCCCTTTCCGAGGTCAAGCTGGGCCTCGTGCCGGCCGTGATCTCGCCTTACGTCATCGCCGCCATCGGCCTTCGGCAGGCACGCCGTCTGTTCATCACCGGCGAGATTTTCGGCAGCGACGCGGCGCTGGCCATGGGCCTGGTTCACGAGACGGTCCCCGCCGAGGAACTCGACGCCGCGATCGACCGCGTCGTCGGCCTGCTCGGCAAGGGTGGCCCGATTGCCCAGAACGAGGCCAAGCACCTCGCCCTGGGTATGGGCGGCATGGACGTGGAGGACATGCAGGCAGTGGACGCGGCGAACGCCGCACTGATCGCACAGCTGCGTGTGTCCGCCGAGGGTCAGGAAGGCCTCAGCGCCTTCCTCACCAAGACCCAGCCTTCCTGGCTGCGCTAACCCCTTTCATGTGAGAGCCGCCTCACCTGTGGGAGCCGCTTCAGCGGCGAAAAGCCAAYGGAGCGGTGACGCCGCGGCACCYATCGCCGATGAATCGGCTCCCACATTAGCCCGGCACCTACCTAAGCCCAGCCAATATCACCCCAGGACTTTGGGCAGGTCCTTGCCGATTTTCTCCGGCGTATCGGTCGGCGCGTAGCGCTCGACCACCTGCCCGTCGCGGTCGATCAGGAACTTGGTGAAGTTCCACTTGATCCCTTCGGTGCCGAGAAGCCCCTTCTTCTGCGCCTTCATCCAGCGGTACAGCGGGTGCGCGTTTTCGCCGTTGACCTCGATTTTCGAGAACATCGGGAAGCTCACGTCGTAGGTCAGCGAACAGAAATCGCGGATCTCGTTCTCGTCGCCCGGCTCCTGGTGACCGAACTGATCGCAGGGAAAGCCCAGCACTTCGAAGCCCTGGCCCGCATACTGTTTCTGCAATTCCTCCAGCCCCTTGTACTGCGGCGTGAAGCCGCACTTGGACGCGACATTCACCACCAGCAAGGCTTTGCCCCGGTACTCGGCGAGCGAACGTTCGTTGCCCTCGATGTCGCGGGCGGAAAAATCGTAGATGGCGGTCATGCGCGTCTCCGTACGTGGGTGGAATGCCCGGAGTCTACGCCCGCCGCGCCGGCCGTGGCGCGGCTTGGGCTACCATGAGCGCTTTCATCGCCTGTCGGAACCCCCGTGATCCGTTTCGCCGCCGCTTCCAAGTCCTACCGGGTGGACGGAGCACTCGTTCCCGCCCTCGAGCCCGTCGATCTGGTGATCGAACGCGGCGAAGTGTTCGGCATCATCGGACACTCCGGCGCCGGCAAGTCGACCATGCTGCGCCTGATCAACCTCCTCGAACGGCCTACCGCCGGGCGAATCTTCGTCGAGGGCAACGATGTCACCGATGCCACGGGCGGCGAGCTGCGCAGGCTCCGCGGCGGCATCGGCATGATCTTCCAGCACTTCAACCTGCTCTCCTCGCGCACGGTGGCCGACAACGTCGCCTTTCCGCTGCGAATTCAGGGCAATGTCTCCGACGGCGAGATCACCGCCCGGGTCGACGAACTGCTCGAGCTGGTCGGCCTGACCGCCCACGCACGGAAGTATCCCGCCCAGCTCTCCGGCGGCCAGAAGCAGCGCGTCGGCATCGCGCGGGCACTGGCCAGCCGGCCGTCCATCCTGCTCTGCGATGAAGCCACCAGCGCACTCGACCCGCAGACCACCGCGTCCGTCCTCGAACTGCTGGCGGATATCAACCGCCGCCTCGGCCTCACGATCGTGCTCATCACGCACGAGATGGACGTGATCCGCCGCGTGTGCGATCGCGTGGCCGTGCTCGATGCCGGCCGGGTCGTCGAAATGGGGGCCGTGGCCGATGTCTTCCTGCATCCGCAACACCCCACGACGCGCCGCTTCGTTGCCGAGGCCGACCATCGCGAAGGGCACGGCCCCGAATTCTCCGGCGTGGCCGGCCGCCTGTTCCGCCTCTCCTTCCGGGGTGAAGCCACCTACTCGCCCGTTCTTTCCAACGTGGTGCGCGACACCGGCGTGGAATACAACCTGCTCTCCGGGCGCGTCGATCGCATCAAGGACACCCCTTACGGCCAGCTCACACTGGCCATGAACGGCGAACGTGTCGACGACGCACTCGCGCAGATCCGCAACGCCGGCGTCGATATCGAAGAGGTGGCCCGATGAGCCCCATGCAGACCCTGTTTCCCAACATCGACTGGGCCGAAATCGGCCAGGCGTGCATCGATACCCTGTTGATGCTCGGTGGCTCGCTGCTGTTCACGGTCGTACTCGGCCTGCCACTGGGCATCTGGCTGTTCCTTACGGCCCGTGGGCAGCTCCATGCGAAGCCGAAGCTCTACGGCGTGCTTTCGCTGGTCGTCAACGTGCTGCGCTCGGTGCCCTTCATCATCCTGATGATCCTGCTCATTCCCGTCACCAAGGCCATCACCGGCGTGAGCATCGGCATCCGCGGTGCCATCGTGCCGCTGGTGATCGGCGCGGCGCCGTTCCTTGCGCGCCTGGTCGAAACCGCGCTGCGCGAGGTGGATCGCGGGGTCATCGAGGCCAGCCAGGCCATGGGCGCGACCACGAGCCAGATCGTCACGCGGGTGCTCCTGCCCGAAGCCCGACCCGGTCTGATCGCTGGCGCGACGGTGACGGCCGTGGCCCTGGTCGGCTACACCGCCATGGGCGGCATCGTCGGCGCCGGTGGCCTGGGTGCACTGGCCTACCAGTATGGTTACAACGGATACAAACCCGACTACATGCTGGTGACCGTGGCCTTGCTGGTGGTTCTGGTGCAGATCCTGCAATCCCTCGGCGACCGCCTGGTCACCCGCTACAGCCGTCGCTGAACGGCGGCTGGGCCGGCTTTGCATCCGGCGGTATGGACGTCTATGCTGGCGCACCGCAACATAAGCCACGGACGCCTCCATGAAGAAGTATCTGCTCCCCCTCGCCGCCGCCCTCGCCGTGTTTGTCGCGGGCTGTTCGAACGGTGACGGCGGTGGCAAGGACGGCTCGGCCGAGGCCACACTCACGGTCGCGGCCACGCCCGTGCCGCATGCCGAGATCCTCAAGGAGATCAAGCCGCTGCTCGCGAAGCAGGGCGTGAACCTCGAGATAAAGGTGTTCACCGACTACGTGCAGCCGAACATGCAGGTGGCGCAGAAGCAGATCGACGTCAACTTCTTCCAGACCGAGCCTTACCTCGACGCGTTCAACAAGGAACGCGGTACCAACCTGGTCAAGGTGGTCGGCGTGCATATCGAGC
>NZ_JBFUJE010000392.1:0-3708 GCF_056401535.1 Luteibacter sp. P4_E6
GCACAAGGACGGCGAGCATCCCGGGCGCACGATGACCGCCTTGATGGCATTGCGGACATGGCGCGTGGTGATGGGTGAGGTGTCGACGCGAACACCGTGCGTCGCCGGCCCGCTCTGGTATCACGCGCCCGACCCGGAAGGTCTCGTACACATCGACACGACCGCCATGCCGTCGACCTGCCTCGTCGACGCGTCCATGGCCGCGAAGCTCGCTGCCGCACCTTGAGGCGGGCGGGGTCGCCTCCACCCGCCTCAACGAGATTCACCGGTTAACGAAGTCGATCTTCGAGAGCCCGTTGACCTTTGCCTCCGCGAGGACTTTCGCCACGTCCTCGTATGACGCGTCATCCGACGCGCTGATGTGAATCGGGGGCTTGTCACCTTCCCGCGAGCCGAGGATCTGCATCTGCGTCGCCAGCGCAGCATCCGTGACCAATACGTGGTTCCAGAACGTGATGCTGTTGGGTTCGATGGTGATGTCGATGGGTTCCTGCATCGCCGCGGGCGGTTGCGAGCCTGCCGATGGCAGGTCCACGCGCGCCTTATGGGCGATCACCGGTGCCGAGATCATGAAGATGACCAACAGGACCAGAAGGACGTCGACGAGCGGGGTGACATTGATGCCCGCGATCGGGGCAGCGTCTTGCCGTGCAGAGAAAGCCATGGTTCCTCCTACAGACGTTATCGATGGGGTGGTGCCCTGGTGCCGGACCATGGGGGGATGCCCGGCGAGCCCAGACTAGGTGCCAACCGGCTCTTCCCGCAAGCTGGCGGCCCGGTGCATCATGGGCGGATAGACGGAGGCACCATGGAAGATGTTTCAGGGGCTGCGACACCRCGGGTGTCGCTGGCCGGATTCTGGCGAAGACTCGGTGCGTTTGCCGTGGACTGGATGATCCTTGCGCTGGGCGGCTACATGGTTGGCCAGCTCTTGTTCGACCAGCTGGCGTGGCTGGGCGGCTGGAATCGACTGATAGGGTTCGTGGCCGCCACCATCTATTTTGGTTTGCTCGACAGTGGCCCCTTCGGCGCATCCACGCCGGGAAAGCGAGCGCTCGGGCTTCGCGTGGTGGACGCGGCGGGCCGTGTGGTCTCCCTGCCCAAATCGATTCTTCGCGCCAGCGTGCTGGTGGCTCCCATCCTGTTCAGCGGCACCATCCTGGTGATGAGCGAGGCCTCCTATGGCGAACGCGCAGCCAGCGGCCTCATCGGTGGCTTGGCTGTCGCGTCGTTCTACATGGTCGCTTTCAATCGCTCGACCCGTCAGGGTCTTCATGACCTGGTGTCGGGCGCGTTTGTCGTGCGAGGCCGGGCGTCGCGCCGAGGGATGAGCGGGTTGACGTTTTGGCGAACACATCTCGCTATCGCGGCAATCTTCGTGGTCATCGGTGTGCCGGTCAGCATGGCGGGCTATCCGGTCTCCGTCGCTTTTGCGCCGAGCGCGTGGTCACAGGCGACGCTGCTGCCGTCGCTGGGGCCGCCTTTGGTACGCGCGGCGTGGATTCGTTGGACACCTGCCGAAGGCAAGCCTCGCACCTGCACCGGTGTCACGGTGTCTTTACGCGGTACTGGCCTCGATGATGAGGATATTGCGCGGAAGGTGGCCCAGGGCCTTGTCTTGCGGTTCCATTGCCATGTCGATACGAACCTCGCGGTACGCCTGGTCTACGGTTTCGACCTCGGTTTCGCCCGTGGTTATCGGTTCCGCGACTACGTCATTGATGCGGATCGATTTCCTGGTCAACCTTGAACCATTCCCGCTGTTCGTAGTCCCATGGGGGCTGGATTTTTGGCAGGAGCGGTGCGTTGAGCAGTCAGTCATCGGGTTCGAAGTGGGTTGCGGGTTTGCTGATTGTGGCGATTCTGGTCGTGGTCGGCATCTTCATCTACCGTGAAAAGCAGGCGCGCGATGCGATAACCGCACCGGCCTTCTCCAACGGTCCGGTGGCGTCCGCAACGTCGACCACCGTGCACGATGCACCGCTCGTGCAGCATCCGATCGGACCTGCCGGCGGATCCACCGCCGCGCTGCCGCCATTGGACCAGAGCGACGACGATGTCCTCGCCGGGCTGATGGCCCTGACCAGCGACGGCGCGTTGAAGTCGCTGCTGCGTCCGGAAGCGATCGTCTCGCGCATGGTCTCCACCATYGACGCGCTGCCGAAGCAGAGCGTCGGTATGAACGTCGTGCCCTTGCGTACGCCGACGGGTCGTTTCCAGGTGGTATCCGACGACGGCAGCTTCGTTGCGTCGAAGAAGAATATCGACCGCTATGCCACGTATATGTACGTGGCTGACCGCATGAACACCAAGGCGGCGGCTGCCTGGTACAAGCGCAACTATCCGCTGTTCCAGCAGGCGTACCGCGACCTTGGTACGAATGGCTATTTCAACGATCGCCTCATCGAGGTGATCGATCACCTGCTTGCCGCACCGGAGCCGAAAGGCAACCAACAGCTGCTTCCGGAGAAAGTCGGCTACGTTTATGCCAACCAGTCACTCGAGCAGTTGTCGGTCGGGCAGAAGTTCATGATCCGCTTGGGGCCAGATAACGAGGCGACGTTGAAGGCGAAGCTGCGTGCGTTGCGCGAGGAGATTGTGAGCGAGAAGGCGGCGGCTTCGGACGCTGATTGATATCTGGCCCGCTGACGCGGGATCGCCGATGAATCGGCTCCTACATGGAGCTTCGCCGATGAATCGGCTCCTACATGGAGCTTCGCCGATGAATCGGCTCCTACTGGAGACCTGCGAGGTCGTGTGGGAGCCGATTCATCGGCGATGCTCTCCGATCAGGGTGCGACAGGCTTCGAAGGATCACGCACCGGCACGCTGATATTGCACAGGTCGATCTTCCCGGCCGGACGCGTATAGAAATCATCCTTGCGATTACGCTTGGCCTCGATCACCGCCGCGAAGGTCTTGCTGTCGGTACGCAGTACCTGGATCGGCGTACGCTGGGCTTCCGGAACATCCGCAGCGAGATGCACGCTCTTGATCGTCACGCGCTGCTCGGGCTTGTCGTAGAAACCCATCGGCTCACCACCGCGCGGGTAGGCGGCGAGGAATTCCATGCCCCTGATGACCTTGCCGGCGACGGCGAGGTTGCGGTCGAGGTTGCGCGGGGCCTGGCCGATAATGGCGTAGAGAGAACTGCCGTTGCCGGTTTCGGCGCCGACGTCGCGAGCCACGCCCACGGTGCCGTAGCAATGGGTGATCCACGCTTCGCCGGCCTTGGCGTCACGGGCGACGGGGAAGCCGTCGGAGAAACCGACTTCCGGCGCGTAGACATCCCCATCCGGCAGCTTGGTGAAGGGGATGGCCTTGCCGCCCAGCTTGCGGGTGAACTCGGGAGTCAGGGTCTCTTTCGCGGTGCCCAGGCTCTTGGCCTTCTTCTTGTCGTCGCCGTCGGGGTCGCCCCACTGGGTGACGAAGTTATCCTGGACGCGGATGACCTGGGTCCCGTCGAAGTAATGCTCGCGGATCAGCGTGCGGATGTTCGCCGCATGTTCCGGCGACCAGTCCTGGGCGAGTTCGATGATGACCTGGCCCTGGGGCAGGTCCATGTAGACGAGGTTCTGTGGGTCCGGGGTGCGCCATTCGGCGGCGGTCGACTTGGCGAGCAGCTCCTTGGCCGTTGGCGTATGTGCCTTCTTCGCCTCCTCGGCGACGGCGGGCAGGGCGACGGCGAGGGCGAGAACAAGGCAGGTA
>NZ_JBFUJE010000393.1:0-3706 GCF_056401535.1 Luteibacter sp. P4_E6
GACCGATACGCCCCGAAGCTGCGGGGTGTACCGCAGGATGGTCATGTTCGATGAGCCGGCCGTGTAGCTCTGGTCGGCACCCCCTGCACTCACGTCATACGAGTACACGATCCAGCCCACGTCGTAGTCGTGGGTCGAACCGGTCGGAATGTCGCACTGCGTGCCGGTAAGGCTGCGGCAGATCGACACGAAACGATGCTGGCTCGACGCCGCCCCGCGGGCGAACTGCATGTCCGCGCTGAGCGAGTTCACCGCCGAGGCGACGTTGCCGCGGTTCATCACCGCACGAAAACTCGGGACGGCGATAGCCATGAGCATGGCGAGGACAAGAACCGTCACCATCAGCTCGACCATCGACAAGCCCGCCATGCGCGCGCGCTTACCCATCTCCGTTCCCCCTGTGCGGACCATCACCAGCAGCGCCCGTTGCTGTTCTTCGCTGTGTCGGTGGCAGCCGGCAGCTTCACGCCTTGCGAGTTGATGCTGAGATCCCCGCAGACGTCCTTAGCCTGTGAATTACCCGCCACGCGCACGGCCGTGGCCGTGTAGTCCTTGGTCAGGTCCGTCTTGGTGATCGTCACGGTGTAATAGCCTTTCTCGGAGGTCGCGCTGCCGAGCTTCAGGTCACCGGTGACCGGATCGTCGCCATACTTGTTGAACGTGGCGTAGTAGCGCTCCTGCGCGTTGGCCACGCGCATGAGCAGCTCCTGGCCATCGGCGCGACGAGCCCGGTAGGCATAGCGACCGTACGAAGTGATCGCGATGGTGGCGAGGATGCCCATGACGAGCACGACGATCATCAGCTCGAGCATGGTGAAGCCGCGCGTCCGGCGAATGTTACTGATCATTGAGAGTCCTCCAGGAACGGCGGCGCCAGATCGGCGAACCTACCGAGAATGCGGACCCGCCGCTGCCCGACACCGTCACACCCGGCACGATGACACTGCCACCGCCGAGCCCCGTTGCCGCCGGCAGGCCACCGGATGCCGGAGGGTTGTCGACGCGTGAACCAGCGACGGTATATGGCGAGCCTGACCCGTAGGCGCCACCACCGCTCACACCCGCACCGGCGCCACCGGTCGACGAATCGACCACCATGATGGCACCCGCACGGCCCGGGTTACACGGATCGGGCGTGGTCGGGATCAGCGTCGTGATGATCGCGCGGTTGGTATTGAACAGCGCCGTCGGCGTAACCACCACCTTCTCGCCGAGCGACACCAAGTCGAAGTACCAACCGCCCGGTTTGGCGGTCGTCGGGGCCGGGTTGGTCGTAAGGCCTCGTATGCCGCTCGTGGTCTGGTTGAGTGTCTGCACGACGAGTTTGTCGACTGTCCACGGCAGGCCCGTCTTGTTGGTTTGCCCGAGATCGCGGATGCCGTAAACGGATTGAGTTATTGCACCCGTCGTCGTGCGATCGTCGTCGCCGATGAACTTGCCCGTGCCGAACACGACGATGAAGTTCTGCGACGTCGGGTCCGGGAACAGGCGCGGCATCACCGTGATCGGCTGCGCCGTGGGCGTTTTCGGGCTGAACAGGAGATCGACCGTGTTCAGGTCCTTCAGGTTGAAGCGCCACAGATTACCGACCAGATCGCCAGCGAAGGCGACGTCGTCGATCTGGTCGTTGTCGTAGTCGCCGAGCACCGGCGAGGAAAGGCCATAGCTCGCGATGGTCACGCCGCCATAGCTTGTCGGCGTCTTGAGCTCCTTGATCACCGCGCCGGTCTGCGCATCCAGGATGAACAGCGAGCTGTTGGTGCTGGCTGCCGCCGCCGCGCCGTATTCGGGATCGAGGCTGTCGGTCGGGAAGTAGCCCGCCGGTACCAGCACGACCCACTTGCCATTGGCCAGGCGTCCGATATTCGGCTGTCCGAAGGTGTAGCCCAGATTGGCACCGACCTTGTTATTGGAACTGTCGATGGAATTGGCGTTGAACTCCCAGAGCACCTTCTTGGATGCGGTCGCCGCGTCGGTCACACCCGACTTGGTGATGTCGAGCGCATAGATGCCACGGCCGCCATAACGCAGGCCGCCGACCAAAATGGTGTGCCAGCCAACGGATGACTTGGAGCTGTTAGCGCTGAAATACACATCACGATAAATCGGCGTGGAGTCCACCGTCGGACGGTACTGGAAATTGTCCTTCTGCGAGAAGAACCAGAGCTTGCGATACACCGCGTCCGGGACGTACGACCAGAGTTCCCGGCCGGCCGTCGAGGAGTTTGCCTTGGCCTGGGCGTCGAAGGCGTGGAGCATGCCGTCGTTCGCCGCCACATAGAGCGTGGGCATTCGATTCAGATTGGCGGCCACGAATGCCGAATAACTCTTGGAAGGGTCCGGCGTTGTGCCGCTGTAGGCCAGGGTTTCTGGCGCGGTGGTCGTGCCATTGGGCGGAAAGAAGTCGCGATAGCCGCTGGACGGATAAGCGACATACACCGGCTGGGCATTGACGACGGCGCCGAGCAACTTGCTGCGCGTGCGCAGGAGGGCACCTTCGTCCGTCGTGGAGCCGCGGAGCCAGTCGACGCGATTGGTACCTTTCCCGTCGGTTGGCGTCGTGCCGCCACTGCCATCGCTCGAATCCATGATCTGCTTCTGGCTGGTCGTCAGGTTGCTGTAGAGGAACTCCACACCGTTACCTTCACCCGGACCTGCACTGGTCACGATGACCCGGTCGGTGCGCTTGGAAAGCAAACCCGCGGCTTCCCAATCGGCCGTGCCGAGACCACCGGTTGCGGTGATCGGAGAAGCCGTCAACGTACCTGTCCAGTCGACGGACGAGAAGTTGGGCACGTAGGTCATCGCATTCGGGCCAAGAACGCCACTACTCAGGGCCGGGGAGACCGCGCTCGACGAGGCGGCGATCACCGAGTTGATGATGTTGACCAGGCTGCTGACCAGGGTGGCCGGATCCGAGGCGTTGAAGAAACCGCCGCGACTGTTGACGGCGGCATGCCACGTATCGTCGACACCTTCGGGCGCGTTGTTGACCGGACGCGGCCACTGCTTCGTCCCCGCCATCAGAGCCGGGTAGTCACCCGGATACTGCAGGGTGCCGGCCACGCCGAGCGTGACGAAGAACTGCGACACGTGCTGCCACGTGGCGGGATCGTTCACCGGATTCCAGTAGACCGTATCGTTCGCGCCAGGATTGGTCAGGTCAACCGTCGTGGTAGCGGACACGTCCTTCCAGTACGGCTTCACGCCATTGTTCAGGCCGGGCTGGAGGTCGGTGGCCCAGTAGTACCAGGCGATGTTGGCCATCGACGATGCGTAGACGGTGCCGGCGACGTTGCCGTAGATCTTCGAGAAGCTGGCCGTCGGCGAATAGCTCCGCCCGTCCGGCAGAGTCTGCGCGACCTGGGAAATATTCGTGGTGGCACTCATGGCCGCCGCAGTATTCGCCCCTGTCTTCGGAAGTGCCGGGTCCTGGACGACGCCATTCTTGACATCATCGTTCCAGTAACCGTCCGTCACCAGCATGTGGAAGTTCTTGCGGCAGACCAGATCGGCGGAATCGGACGTGGTCAGGCCGTTCCAGTAGGGATCTTTCGCCTTAACCGTGGGGTCATCCGCCGCCTTCGAGAGTGGCTGGCGGAAGATCTCGCTGGCACGGATCGTCGCGCCGCGTGAGGGCGTGCTATTGCCGCCGACCACCTGGAGAAGCCACTTGTAGAAGTTGGCGCGCACGGTGGAATTGAGG
>NZ_JBFUJE010000394.1:0-3704 GCF_056401535.1 Luteibacter sp. P4_E6
CATCTGGCTGGGTCATATGTGGCTGATGGGCCAGAAGCGGTGCCCGGCGCGATCGGTACGAAAGCGTGAATCAAGACACGGTCACTCCGGCACAAGCGGAACACGATGCGGAAACCCCCACCACCCATCGGACATCCATGTCGCTCGTCTCGGCTCCCGCATCACGTCGTCTTCGCCACGCGCTCGGTGCCTTTATCGCACTCGCGCTTCTCCAGCCCACCCTCGCATCCGCGGCCGATGTCACCGACACCTCGACCGTGCTCGACAAGGTATTCGCGGCCTACCAGGGATGGTTTCACTGCCCGGGCGCGCCGAGTCCGGAAAGCAACTGGTTCCACTGGACATACATCTCGCAGATCGATCCGACCGCAACCAATAGCTCGATTCCCACGTTCCCCATCACCGACGAATATCCGGCGGGCGCCCTCTGCCCTGCCCCGGGTCTCACCGTCGCTGGGAAGCAGGCGAACTTCTTCTCGTCTTTAAATGCGGGCACGGCGCAAACGCACTTCCGCTGGATGCGCGAGTACGGCGTTGACGGCGCCATTCTCCAACGATTCCTGGGATCGCTCGACATGCTCTACCAGGAAAACGACATCGTCCTGCGCAATGCCATGCAGGCTGCTGGCGACAACGGACGTTCGTTCTTCATCGAGTACGACGTGAGCGGGCAGTTCGAGAACACCAGCACGCAGGCCGATGAAGACGCCATCTTCAATAAGTTGACTGCCGACTGGCTGCACCTGGTCAACGACCTCCATGTCACCCAGAGCGCCATGTACCAGCAACAGGGTGGCCGGCCCGTCGTCTCGCTCTGGGGCATCGACCAGGGAGGCAGCGAAACGACCTGGCAGATGAAGCCAGCCCTCGCCTCGCGTGTGATCGACTGGTTCCACAACGTGGCCCACGCGACCATCATGGGTGGCGTCAGCAATACCTATCTCGAACAGCCCGAATACGCGGATGTCGTCAAGAAGCTCGACATCATCCAGCCGTGGAACGTAGGCGTGTACCAGGACACCGACCTCGACTGGTACGAGACCAACCGTACGCGCGTCCACCTGGCGTCGACCGCAGCCAACGGACAGATCTACATGCCGACGATTCTTCCGGCATCGTCCAGCCGTGACCAGAACAACGGCAACCTTCCGACCGAAGGTGCCAAGGGTCTCGGTGGCAAGTTCTTCTGGGACCAGGCCTACCGCGATCGCAGTGCGGGCGTGCGTACCGTCAAGATCGCCATGTTCGATGAGCTCGGTGAGGGGACATCGCTGCTCAAGGTCGCCTCGAGTGCGTCGCAGGCGCCATCGCAATACCCGTGGCTGACGCTGGATGTCGACGGCTACAAGCTGCCGACGGACTGGAACCTGCGCATGACGCATGAAATCGCCGCGATGTTCCACGGCGACAGTCCGGTCACGGCGACGGTACCGACGGATCCGGGCCCCTTTGATGTCGTTCCCGAGTGCGGTGTGCTGCATCCGAACGAGATTCTCGATCCGGTCCATCCACTGACCTCGTGCGACGGCCACATCACCCTCGCACAGGATGCAAACGGCGACGTTATCGTCTACCGCGACGGCATCCGGTTGTATTCGAGCGGCACGGCGGGCCAGCCCATCAAGACGACCATCATGCAGGGCGACGGCAACCTGGTCGAGTACGACACGAGCGGCCAACCCCGTTGGGCGAGTGGCACCGCGGGACAGCCAGGCGCGTATCTCTACCTTCGTAACGATGGCACCACGTGGATTGTCGCCGGCGGCAAGGCCATCTGGCAGGCTAGTCCCTGATCCATCGTGACACCGAAATGCCGCCCGCGATCGCCCGGGCGGCATCCGTCGGTCAGGCAATACCGAGAAGGTTCTGTAGCTGCGTCGCCACGGTCGAACCGAGAGTCGAAGCTGCCGTGGACGTACTTGCGGCAGCCGTGCTTGCGGCGGTCGTCGGTGCGCCGGTCAGCGGATCGGTGGTCGCCGTCGCCAGGCTATCGGTGAACGGATCCGACGTTGAATCGGTATCCGTGTTGAGCAGGCCCTTGCCGCCGCCGTGGCCGCCGTGGCCGCCGCGAACGTGCATCGTGGGCATCGGATTGACGCTGGGCGTCGAACCAATCGTAGTCATTTACGGTTTCCTTGCTGTGGTGGTCTTCCGTGTCAGCAATGGGCGTGCCAAGTTGGTTGGGATGGCTGTGGGGTGCGGTTGTGACGGGATGTCGGCGCTGGGGGGAGCGCTTCGCCGATGAATCGGCTCCTACAGGGGGCATATTGCGTCGGGACATTGACTTTGTGCGTCAATTTAAAGCCGGCGATTAGTTGCGTCGGGCGCAGGACACTGCGAAAAGTGCGGAAAAAATGCGACCGTCGACATGCATCGTGGCCCGAAGGTGCGGATACACCCCTAGCCACGAAGACACTAACGTGCGCGGATTCAGCCCTTGATGAAGGCGAGAAGGTCCGCGTTGATCGTATCGGCATGCGTCGTCGGCATGCCGTGCGGGAAGCCCGGATAGATCTTCAGCGTGGCGTGCTTCAACACCTTGGCGGAAAGCACGCCGGCATCCTTGTACGGAACGATCTGGTCGTCGTCACCGTGGAGGATGAGCGCGGGCTTATCGATCTTCTTCAGGTCGTCATTGAAGTCGGTTTCCGAGAACGCCTTGATGCAGTCGTAATGCGCCTTGGTGCCCCCCATCATGCCCTGACGCCACCAGTTGTCGATGACGCCCTGCGACGGTGTCGCGCCGGGGCGGTTGTAGCCGTAGAAGGGGCCGGACGGCACATCGCGGTAGAACTGCGTCCGGTTCGCCGCAAGCGCGGCGCGGAGACCGTCGAAGACCTCGATCGGCAAGCCATCGGGATTGGCAGCGTTCTTCACCATGATCGGTGGAACGGCGCTGAGCAGTGCGATCTTCGCCGTGCGCTCCAGTCCGTACTGCGCGACGTAGCGAGCGACTTCACCACCCCCGGTGGAATGCCCGATGTGCACTGCGTTGCGCAGGTCGAGGTGTTCGGTGAGCGCGGCCAGGTCAGCGGCGTAATGGTCCATATCATTGCCTTCCTCCGTCTGGCTCGAACGGCCATGCCCACGGCGGTCGGCGGCGATCACACGAAAGCCCCTGCTGAGGAAGAACAGCATCTGCGTATCCCAGTCGTCGGCCGAGAGCGGCCACCCGTGACTGAAGACCAGCGGCTGGCCCGTGCCCCAATCCTTGTAGTAAATCGTTACGCCGTCTTTCGTGGTGATCGTGCCGTCCATACAACGCTCCTGACTTAAGGGAAGCGGACGTGGYAGCGCCAACGCCCGCGGAGGTGGCGGATACACGGGGAATGTTTGTTCAACCGAAGGATGTTTTATTGAACAAAACGTTTGCACAACGTCGTTATTCGGCGCCTGACGACGGCACGTCGCGCACGACCTCGGTCAATTCGCCCGTATCGATGTTGTAGAAAAATCCGTAAACATTCACATGCGCAGGCACGCCCGGGCTGGAACGAACCAGGTCGACATCGTATTTCAGCGATGATTCGAAGTCCGAGATGCTGATACTGCCCCGGTCATATGCCCCGGAGATGTCGACGCCGTGCTCATGTTTGTAGGCATCCAGCATGCCATCGGCGGTGAACGACGTTGCTCCGCAGAACGAGTGATGCACCACGACAACGTTCTCGAAGCCAAACAGGTGTTCCATCGTGGATATCGAC